>JAJBSY010000295.1 GCA_020861205.1 Deltaproteobacteria bacterium
TTGCCCCCGGTCATGGTGTTCCTGGCGGGGTACATTCCCGTCATGCTGTTGACGCCCTATGTGCCGTCCCTCTCGCTTTTCCTGCCGCGCTTGCTCGGCTACTGAATCATTTTACCGTGAGCGCGGCTCCCTGTATCGCTTGCGAGCCGCGAAAGGAAAGATTGTATGCACGATGACACGCTTATGAATCTCCTGCGGGCCGAGGTAAAACCCGCGCTGGGCTGTACGGGCCCGGTTTTGATGGCTTTCGCGGCCGCCGTTTCCCGTAGCGCGGTCGGCGGTACGCCGCTCAAGGCCAAAATCCTGCTCGACAAGGATACGTATATCAAGAATTGCGCCGTGGGGATTCCCGGCATCGACGCGCGGGGCATTCCCATAGCGGCCGCGCTCGGCGTTATCGCCGGGGACGCTTCCGCCGGAATGGAAGTGCTGCGCAATGTCAAACCGGAAGATTCCACGAAGGCCAAGGAATTTCTGGCCAATGTGACCGTGGACATCAAATGGGACTTCGACGGGATCGGCCTGTACGTCGAGAGCTGGGTGGAGACGGACAAGGGGGTGGGCCATTCCCTGGTTGCGAAGACCCACACCAACGTGGTGTTCGTCGAGGTGAACGGCAAGCTGGTCCAGGGAGCGTACCCGGAAAGCTTCACGGAAGCGGTGGATCATTCCGGCGACGTTATCCGCCGCTACACGGTGGCGGATCTTTTTACCTTCGCGTCCGCAAGGCCGCTTGACGACCTGGCATTCATCCGCGAAGCCATAACCATGAACACCGCGCTCGCCGAACATGGGTTGCAAACGGGAGCCGGGGAAAATTTTGGCAACTATCTTTTGAAAGTGCCGTTCGTGACGCCCATCCAGAAGGCAAAAAGCCTTGCCGCCGCGGCTTCGGACGCGCGGATGGCCGGGGAAGTCCTGCCCGCAATGAGCTGCGCCACCAGCGGCAACGTGGGCATCACCGCTTCCCTGCCGCTGATCTCCATGGCCCGGGACCTGGAGAAATCCGAGGAAGACCTTATCCGCGCGCTGGCATTCAGCTTCTTGCTGACCATCCAGATCAAGAGCTATATCGGCCGGTATTCGGCATTCTGCGCCTGCGCCATAGCCGCCAGCATCGGCGTTGCGGGCGGCATGGTTCTTCTTCTCGGCGGCGACGCCAAACAGAGCGGGGATGCCATCCGCAGCGTCATCGGCAGCACTCTTGGCGTGGTATGCGACGGCGCGAAGCACGGCTGCGCGTTGAAACTGTCCACAGGCGCCGGCGCGGCCATCGAATCGGCGTACCTCGCCATGGCGGGCACGGCCATTCGCGCCAACGACGGGTTCGTCTGCGACAGTGTGGACGACACCATCCGCATTATGGGCAGGATGGCCCACGAGGGCGAGGCCGAAGCGGATGAAATGATGTGCCGCCTCATTTTTGAGCGTGACACCGGCACGAGGGTTACAAAATAGTTCGTTGGCTTTCGGTCCGTTGCGGCGTGGGTGTTCGCCCCCGTTCGTGCCGGAACGTTTTTCCTAACCGCTACCGAAGAGAGGAGAACGGAATGAAACGTATCGCAATGTGGGCTATAGCGGCGGTAATCTGCTGCGTGACGGCCGGACCGGCCGTCGCCGCTGACTGGAAGGTCGCGCACATCCGTCCCACCGGGGCCGAGATCGACAAGGACCTGACCTGGTTCGCGGAAGAAATCAACAAGGGCACCAACGGTAAGATCAACATAAAGATTTTCGGCAGCAGCCAGCTTGGCGACTATACCGTGGTGCAGGAACGCGTGGGCCTCGGTTCCGTTGAAATGAGCTGCGAATCCATAGCCACCCAGGTGGATAAGAAGTTGCTTATCGGAACGTTGCAGTACATCGTTTTCGATTACGAGGGCGGCAAAAAAATGTTCGGTACCGGCGGGCCTCTCTCGAACTATATGAGCAAGCTTTTTGAAAAGCAGGGCATCAAGGTGCTCGGCTGGTGGCCCATGTACTTCGGCGGGATCGGCCTGACCAAGGAGCCTGTGGAGCCGAAAAATCCCAACGTCAAAAAGAATTGCAAGATCCGCGTCCCGACCATGAAAACCTTTGAAGTGCTCGCGGACAACATGGGCTACCAGGCCACCCCCCTGCCGTTCTCGGAATTCTTCACCGCCGCGCAGACGGGCATGGTCGACGGCATCATGGGCGGCGGCGCGGAAAACTACTACATGACCTTCCGCGACCTCATGAAATGGTACGTCCCGGCCAACACCCATTTTGAAATCTGGCCTCTTTTGATTAACAAGGAACTCTATGACGGTTTGTCCGCCGAGGAAAAAGCCCTCTTCGACAAGACCGCTGCCGAGTTTGAAAACCGCCGTTGGACCAAGGCTGAAGCGGATCAGAAAAAGTATGAAGACCTGCTGGAAGAATCCGGCTGCAAGGTTGTCCGCCTGAGTTCCGAAGACCTCCAGGTTTTCGCGAACATCGCCAAGGAAAAAGTGTTCCCCGAATTCAAGAAGATCGTGGGCGACGCCGCCTACAACGAAATCTTCACCGCGCTGGGTATGCAATAGGCC
>JAJBSY010000038.1 GCA_020861205.1 Deltaproteobacteria bacterium
CCTTGCGGCCACAAGGCCCTCAACCTTGCGTGTCTACCAATTCCACCACCAGCGCATGATACCTATTGTTGACCAGCGGGTTTTTCTCCAACGGGCGCGGAGGGAGCGGGAGCCGGAGCGGGAACCGCATCTTCAATCTGCACGCTCGGCACAACCGAAACAGCGGGTTTCCGTTCCGTGGTGGCGATATTGTATCCAAGGGACGTCACCACGAAGCCGATCGCCACGAACATGGTCAGCTTGGCAAGAATGCCGCCGGCACCGGAACCGCCGAAAAGGGAGGAACTGCCGCCGCCGAAAATAACCCCCATGCCTTCCTTTCCGGACTGCAACAGCACCAGAATCACCAGGAAGACGCAGATGACGACATGCACGGTTAAAATAATGGTATCCAAAATATTGCTCCCGAATAAACTTCAGTAAGGATCAGGCAAGAACGATCTGTCGCATACTCGCGGCATCCAAAGAAGCACCGCCTACCAGGACTCCGTCCACATTGTCAAGCGTTATGATTTCCGAGGCGTTATCCGGCTTCACGCTTCCGCCGTATAAAATACGGATGGACCGGCCTTGTTCCGGAAACCGCTCGACAAGAAGCTTTCGCACGAGCGCATGTGTTTCAAGGATTTCAACGGGCCCGGCAACCTTGCCGGTACCGATGGCCCACACCGGTTCGTAGGCGATGGCCAGGTCGGAATCGGAGACGGCGTCGTCCACATCCGCAACTCCCTTGATCAGTTGTTCGCGCAAGACGCTCTCAAGATGGCCGCCTTCCCTTTCCTCCAGCGTCTCCCCGATGCAGAGCGTCACCTTCAGACCCTGTTTAAGGGCAAAAGCGGTTTTTTTACCGATCGCTTCGCTGCTTTCATGAAAGAGTGCCCGGCGTTCGGAGTGCCCCGTCAGCACATGGGTGCAGCCGGCGTCACGAAGCATGGCCGGAGAAATTTCGCCGGTGAAAGCGCCGTGGTCTTCCGAATACACGTTCTGACCGCCAAGAGAAAAACCCTCTTTACCGGCGAATTCGTTGGCGCAGTCTGCGAGCGCGGTATACGGGGCGAAGATGACGACTTCTCTGTCATCGGGCATGGAGCTAAGGGAGGCGATAAGCGTGGCGGCGCTTTCGCGGGCTTCCGCACGGGTTTTATGCATTTTCCAGTTGGCGGCCATCATTTTTTTCACAGTTTTCTCCTTCAATCGTCCCAACGGACAACGTTCTTTCAATATCTTGCGGCAACTAGGGGATATACAGACATTTCACAGGGAAATCAATGCTAATGAATCGACGACGGTTGCGTCGTCCGGCCTCGGGCAAAGAAGGGCGCGACGGTTAACGGGCGTGCCGCGCGCCGTGAAACGGGCCCGCCATGGACGGGGCGATAAACCACTATGAGCCGTTCCGTCCGGCCAGAGGCCGGATGAACACCAGGGCGTCTTCGCCGGTATCGTGATAATACCCCTTGCGGACCCCAGCCTGTACGAATCCCAATGAACGGTAAAGCGCCAGCGCCGGATCATTGGAAATGCGGACCTCGAGGACGGCCTGTTCCGCCCCGTTCCGGAACGCGGCTTCCATGGAAAGGCGCAACAGCTTTTTGCCGATGCCGAGACGGCGGAAGGCGGGGGCAACGGCGATGTTGTAGATCTCCATCGCATCATCGGGCAGCATGGACACGGCTATGTATCCGGCAAGCGCGCCGCCCCGCAGCGCACCGAAAAGCGCGCATCCTCCCTGCCGAAGGACGGCCCGGTATTGATCCTCGTTCCACGGCGTGGGAAAGCAAACAGCTTCCAAAACGGCCACGTCCGGAAGATCCTCTTCAGTCAATCGCCTGTAAACAAGATCGCTTGTTTTCATGTCCGGGAACCGCTACACTCGCTTGAGCCGGATGCGCCGTCCGGCGAAACCTCAGACCACGACAATATGCCGAAACAGAAACGCCAAAAACTTCCCGAAACCGGAGAGCCGGATATCGAGGTCATCGACCTGGACGGCAACCCCCTGCTCGTCATGCCCCTGTCACAGGTTCTCCGGCAGAAACTGCGGCACCGCGTGGTTCTCGTCTGCCTTCGTAACGCCAAAGGGCTGATTTACCTCTTTAAAAGGCCTTCCTCAGCATCCGGCCCGCCGGGAGAAGCGTGGTTTCCGGCGGCATACGGGCGCGTTTGGGCCGGCGAATCACGCTATGCGGCGGGGACACGTATTTTGGAGCGGGTATTCGGCATTTCCGGTGTCGAAATTTATGAAACCGCCTCATTTTCAGAGTCCGCGATAAGCCCGGCCGGGAATGTGGAGGCAACGCTTTTCCTCACGGCCAAAACCTCCGCCCTGCCCCGGCTGGAAGAGCTTGAGGGTACGGACGGGATATTCGTCGACCGAGAAGAGTTTCGCGCGATTATCCGCGATTATCCGCACATGGTGACGCCGCTTTGGAACCTGGCGCTGCCCTATTTCTTCCCCGCCTGATCTTCTTCGTCATACATGAGGCGCAGCAGCGCGCCATGAATTTTTTCGTTAGCGGCCAGGACATCGTGCGCCTTCACATGAAAAG
>JAJBSY010000126.1 GCA_020861205.1 Deltaproteobacteria bacterium
AATCGAAGCCGACCGGGCGCGGTCGATCAAAACCGTCCTCCGGGACGTGCGGGCGGACAACTTTCTTTTGACGGTCCGGGGATTCGGCATGTTCGCGCGGAAACAGGGAACCGTCGTATGGGCCGGGGTGGCGCCCTCTCCCGCCCTTCTCCACCTGAAGGAAGCAGTGGATGCGGCCCTGGCCGGGGCGGGTCTGCCGCCTTCCACCGGCCGGTTCACGCCGCATCTGACGCTCGCGCGCCTGAAAACCGGGCCTTCTTCTGCCCTGTGCGCGTTCCTCAAGGGCCATGCCGCGACACCGGCCGGAACCTTTCCCGTCACGGCATTCAGCCTTTTCCGCAGCGTGCTCGATCCGGGCGGCGCCGTCCATACGCTGGAAGAAGACTACCCGCTCATGGGGTGACGCGCGCGGATATCGTACCTATATATTGAGGAACCGGAACCCGAAATTCGGGACCGGATCTTCTTCCGCCGCGTATCAGCGGAAGAGCCAGGGAGTAATGCCATGCGCTATGAAGGCACCGTCTACAGACCGCCGTCCGAAGGCGACAGCGTCATCATCCAGGCCACCGTGGGGTGTCCGCACAACCGCTGCCGCTTCTGCCGCCTGTATACCCGGAAACGGTTCAGGATCCGCAAGGTCGCGGACATCCTGGAAGATATCGACGCGGCCGGGGCGTACTACCCCCCGGCGTACGTCCGGACCGTGTTCCTGGCGGACGGCAACACGATCGTGATGCGCACAGCCCACCTCCTGGAAATACTACGCCGCATCCGGTCGGTATTCCCCAACGTGGAACGGGTCACCTCCTATGGCGCGTCGCAGTATTTCACCCGGAAAAGCCCGGCGGAATGGCGCGAATTGCGCGACGCGGGACTTACCCGCATCCATTGCGGCATGGAAACCGGGCACGACCCGTTGCTGGCAAAAACCCGCAAGGGGTGCACCATGGCCGCCCATATCGAAGGCGGAATGCGCGTCAGGGAAGCCGGGATCGAACTCAGCATGTACTTTCTCTCGGGCCTCGGAGGCCTGGAAATGTGGCGGGAACACGCCCGTGACAGCGCCGCCGTGCTGAACGCGGTAAACCCGGAATTTATCCGGATCCGGACGTTCACCCCCATGCGCGGCACGCCCATGGGCGAGGACTTTCTCGCCGGACGGTTTTCGCTCCTGGAACCGCACGAGGCCTTGGCCGAGCTCCGCCTTCTGGTGGAGAACCTGGACTGCACCGGCCGTTTTTACAGCGACCACTGGCTCAACTTCGCGGATATCCACGGCGTGCTCCCCAAGGACAAGGGCCGTATGCTCGCGGCCATTGACGCGGCGCTCAGCCTGCCCCGTTCCGCCTTCCGGGAAGTGGGAATGCTGCCGGGGAACACGCTGTAACAACCCGGGCCGCGCCTTCCCGCGCCCAAATCTCCCCTGTACTCCGGGAATCGTATGCGATAGGTATGGAGCCTTACGGCAAGGGAGGTTCCATGCGCCATAGACGATCAACGCTTCCAACGGTGTTCCGGCCATGCGTTTAAGCGGCCCGAACGTCGCCGCCCTGCTCGTGGCGGTCGTCCTGGTCTGGGGCGTCAACTGGACGGTTATAAAGGTCATCGTGTCCCTGATGCCCCCCATATGGGCGATGGGCATCCGGGCGATAATCGCGGCCGCGGCGCTCTTCGCCCTGCAGGCGGCCGGGCGCAACCTAAGTATTCCCACCAGGCGCGATCTCCCGGCCATCGTCATCGTCGCGGTTTTCCACATGGTCCTTTTCGCCGTTTTCATAGCGATCGGCCTGCAATACGTTTCCGTGGGCCGCTCCGTGGTGCTCGGCTACACGACACCGTTATGGGTCGCTCCCTTTGCCTGGCTGTTTCTCAAGGAACCCATGCCTCCCGCCAAGATCCTGGGCGTGCTCGTCGGCCTCACGGGGCTGGCCGTTCTTCTCAACCCCCTGGCGCTGGACTGGAACGATCCGCAAGCGCTGATCGGCACCGGCGTTCTGCTTCTGGCCGCGCTTTCCTGGGCCGTTTCCATGCTGTGCGTCCGGGCGATCACGTGGCACTCCACGCCGTTCCAGCTGGCTCCCTGGCAAAACCTTCTGGCAAGCCTGATCATGCTGGCGGCCGCCCGCATCATCGAGGGCCCGCTGGACGTCGAGCCGTCCTGGCTGCTGGCCGCGGCCACGGCCTACAACGGCCTGGTTGCGACCGCCTTCGGCTTCTGGGCGGTCACGGTGGTGAACACTTATTACACCGCCACGACGACCTCCCTCGTCATGCTCGCGACACCCGTGGTCGGCGCGCTTAGCTCCCTTATCATGCTGGGCGAACCGATCGACCTCCCGCTCATTATCGCGGGCGGCATGATTATTGTGGGGATAGCGCTCGGCACGGCGGGCAAATCCGGCCGGTAGGCCCGTTTGGGCTTTGCCTGAACGAAAGGGCTGAAGCCGCAACGATTTTCAGCCCTTTCGCGTCCGCAATGATTCTGGCGGAAGGGGAGGGATTTGAACCCCCGGAGGGCGTGAACCCTCAACGGT
>JAJBSY010000030.1 GCA_020861205.1 Deltaproteobacteria bacterium
CCTCCATCGCGTGTGACGCGGAGGGCGTTTCCCGGGGATGGGAAAAAGGAAATCAGTACGACGCGCCAGGGGACACGGTTCTCCTTTGCCGGTGCGGCCACTCCAACAATAAGCCTTACTGCGACGGAAAGCACGCATCCGTTGGATTTCAGGGGCGGGAGACGCCCGAGCGCGAGACCTACGCCCAACGGGCCAAGCACTTGCGGGGGAAAGGGCTTGATCTGCTTGACGACGAATCCCTTTGCGTCGTGGCCCGTTTCTGCGACAAGGGCGATTCCATCTGGAACGCGATCCGGGAGACCGACGACCCGGAAGTTCTGCGGGCGGTCGTCGTGGAGGCCTGTGACTGTCCGGGCGGGCGGCTGACGGCGGCGGCCAAGGACGGCAAAAAATTTGAGCCGGACTTGCCCGAGGCGATAAGTCTGATCAATGACCCGTCCAGGAATTGGCGGGGGCCCTTGTGGGTGAAAGGGGGCATACCCGTCAAAAGCCACGCGGGCGAGGAATACGAGGTTCGGAACCGCGTGGCGCTCTGCCGGTGCGGCGAATCCTCGAACATGCCGTTCTGTGACGCGACGCATTATTCCTGTCCCCATATGGAAGGGCAGGACGAGTAAGGGGATACGAAACGGCGCGGTGAAAGGGGGCCTCGTTCAGGCCCCTTTCGAATGGCCCTACGACAGCGGCGGTATCCGCAAGACCTGGCCGGGATATATCTTGTCCGGCGAGGTCAGCATGGGCTTGTTCGCCTCGAAAATAACGGTGTTTTTGGCTCCTTGCCCCTTGCCGTACTGTGTTTCCGCGATCTTCCAGAGCGTATCGCCCGGTTTTACCGTATAGAAGACGGCTTCTTTTTCCCGGCCGGCGTCCTCCAGCGTAACGCCGTCCGTGTTGACCTGGGAGACGCCGTGCGCGTTGCCGACAGCCAGGGTAATCTTTTCCAGCGTCTCCTGGTCCTTGACCTGACCTTTGAGCGATACCTTGCCGCCGTCGGCGTTGACGTCCACCTTGTCGGTGCCGAGATTGTAAGAGTCCAGCTCTTTTTTGAGATCCGCGCTTTTGGGCGCGTGATCGTTCCCGGTAAGTTTTTTGCCGACCGACTCCAGAAAACTGAATATGCCCATACATCACTCCTTTTCGCCCAAGGCGGGTATTTCCGGCAGGATCCGGATATCTCTTGCGTATCCCGGAACCGGGCGAGTGCCTATTATAGACCGTTTATTATCCCGGCGTTCAATCCGGTGAGAAGTCGTTCCCGGTATTAAAGTCCGACGTATGGACGAGGCCGGCGATCTCCCGGCAGTAGAGGAAGCGGTCAGGATAGCTTGTGACCACGGCTTGATGCTCCGCGACTTTTTCGCACGCGTCGAGATTCGGCATATAAAAGGTCTGTTCTATTTGCATCGTGCCGTCAACGAGCAGCGCGATGATCAGAAAAGTCGTTTTCATGGAACGTATCCCCCATCCTGTTTCTCCTCTGTACTCCATAACACTATCGTGTCGCGGCAACCATCGGGGTATTTTATAAACCCGGGCAAGCGGCTTGCTTTATTTATCAAGACGGCCCAAAATACTGTCGCTTTCTTTTGCGGCAGCCTATCGTGGCTGTAGCGCAAAAAAAGAGGAGAAGACCATGAGGAAGATACTGTTTGCCATTTTTGCGGCGATGCTGGCCATGACGGTCGCCACGGCGGCCGAAGCGGCTGTGGAAGACGGACCGCTCGGCCCGGTCGGGGCCGTGGGCGATTATATGAACGATGCCGCGACAACCGCCGAGATCAAGGCGCGGCTCGCCGCTGAACATGGGGTGGACGCATCCGCCATCAGCGTGACTACCGATCATTCGGTGGTCACCTTGGAAGGCGTCGTGGACAGCCAGGCCGAGTCGGAGCTCGCGGAGCGCGTCGCAGGCGGGATGAGCAACGTCAAGGCGGTGAAGAACAGGCTGGGCGTCAGGCATTAACCGTTTTTAACCCCTTGCCGGAAATTCGATTACACGCTCGCCCGGGCTCGTTCCGGGCGGCCGTGATCGCGCGTGCCGGGAAGCCCCGCCTATCTTAGCTTGACTTTTTTCCCAGCATCCCCTAGAGAATCTTCTTTCGCCGGAGTAACTCAGTTGGTAGAGTAGCTGATTCGTAATCAGCAAGTCGTGAGTTCAAGTCTCATCTCCGGCTCCAGAAATTAAAAAAGGACCTCGTGCAAACCAGGTCCTTTTTTTATTAAACCGTCTGTGGCGGATTACTCATAGCAAGTATCTACCCTGGTCTTGGATATTCCTCTTGTGTTTGCTCCTTTGCCGATCAATCTTTTCCACATTACGCGTGTTTAAGGACCTTCTCCATATACACAAAGCGGAGGCCCGGTCGTATCAGCTTTTCCCTGAAAAAACGGTACCCCGTCTTCTCATACAGTCGGATGTTGGCGATGCTTCTGTCGCTGGTGAACAGTTCGTACCGTTGATGAGGCCATGCTGTTTCGATGGCCGCAAGCAGCCGGGAGCCATACCCTTGCCGCTGGTGTTCCGGGCTGACCATGAG
>JAJBSY010000207.1 GCA_020861205.1 Deltaproteobacteria bacterium
ACCCTATGCGGTGGATCGTGACAGTCGAAAGCGCCCCGGCATCGCTGAGGCATTCAAGCACCCCGGAGCCGAATCCCCCCATAAGGGCGCCTTCCTCAGCCAAAAAAATCGTATCGTGCGTCAGGGCGAGGGAAACCAGCGCGTCCGTAGGGAGAGGTTTTGCCCAACGGCCGTTGTACACGCCGATGCCGATGCCGGTCTCGGCGGCGAGCGCGTCGGCGGCGGCGAGGGCGCTGTGGACTATGGGGCCGAATCCGATGACGGCGACCTTTCCGTCCCCTTTCCGGAGGCATTCCATTTCGCCCATGGGCAGGGTATGGCGTCCGGCGGTCAGCGGCACGCCGACGCCCTGGCCCCTGGGATACCGCAAGGCGATGGGGCCGTCGTGGTTCGCGGCCGTCATCAGGGCGTGCCGCAGTTCTTCCTCGTCTTTCGGCATGAGGACGGCCATGTTGGGAATGTGCCGCAGGAACGCGACATCAAAAACGCCCTGGTGGGTGGCCCCGTCCTCCCCGACGATTCCGGCGCGGTCGATGCAGAAAACAACCGGCAGGTTCTGGATGCAGACGTCGTGCACGATCTGGTCGTACGAACGTTGCAGAAACGTCGAATAAACGGCGACAAAGGGCCGGAACCCCCTTGCCGCCAGTCCGGCGGCAAAGGTTACGGCGTGTTGTTCGCAGATGCCCACGTCCACGAACCGCTCGGGATACGTTTCGGCAAAGGGGATCAGCCCGGTTCCCTCCGGCATGGCCGCGGTGATGGCCACGATGCGGTCGTCCGTTTGCGCCATTTCCAGGAGCGTTTTGCCGAATACCGCCGTGTAGGAGGGAGGCACGGAACCCGGGAGGGCCGTGACGCATACACCCGTTTCCGGAGAGAACTTGCCGACGCCGTGGAAATGGACGGGGTTTTTCTCGGCGGGCGGATACCCTTTGCCCTTGATCGTCAGCACATGAACTAAGGTCGGTTTTTCCACCTCTTTGGCGGTTTCAAGCGCCTTGGTGAGTTCCTCGATGTTGTGTCCGCTGACCGGGCCGATATAGTTGAAACGAAGCGCTTCAAACAGCATCCCCGGCGTTACGAACCCCTTGAGGCTTTGCTGCGCTTTGACGATCAGCTCGCGCAGGTCGCCGCCGACCTTCGGGATGGCGGTGATGAATTCTTCCAGTTCGCGTTTGGCGTGACGCACCCAGGGGACCGAAAGACTCCGGCTGAGGAAAAAGGACAGCGCGCCCACGTTTTTGGAAATGGACATTTCGTTGTCGTTCAGGATGACCGTGAGCTTTTTCCCGCTCGCCCCGGCCTGGTTCAAGCCCTCGTACGCCTGTCCGGCTGTCATGGAACCGTCGCCTATGACGGCAACGACGTGGCCGTCCTCCCGCGCGAGATCCCGCGCGAAAGCCATCCCCAAAGCCGCGGAGATGGACGTGGAGGAATGTCCGACGCCGAAATGGTCGTACGGGCTTTCCTTGGGCGAGGGGAACCCGGAAATGCCGCCGAATTGCCGCAGCGTGCCGAAATTTTCGGCGCGTCCCGTGAGAAGCTTGTACGCGTAGGCCTGGTGCCCCACGTCCCAGATGAGGCGGTCCTTTTCCGGATTGAAAATGCGGAGCAACGCCAAGGTCAGTTCCACGACGCCCAGAGACGGCGCAAGATGCCCGCCGGTACGGGAAACCGTATCCACGATAACCTGCCTGAGTTCCGCCGCGAGAGCGGCCAGCTCCTCGGGCGTCAGGCGAGCCACGTCCGTGGGGTGGGCGATAGCGTCAAGGATTGGGGTCTGGGAAGACATGCGGCATTCGTCCTATGAATTTCTCTCCACGACGTACCGGGCGAGAGCGTGGAGAAACGCGGTTTGCGATCCGGCGTCCGGCAGGGCGGCGACGGCTTTCTCCACCTCCGCCTTTGCGAGAGCCCGGCTTTGCTCCAGTCCCAGCAAGGAGGGGTAGGTCGGTTTTTCGTTGGCAGCGTCGCTGCCCACTGGTTTGCCGAGAAGCGTTGCATCGCCGATGACGTCGAGAACGTCGTCCATGATCTGGAAGGCCGATCCGAAGGATTTCCCGTAAGCGGCGACCGCTTGCTGTTCAGCGGCATCGGCGCCGCCCAGGATCGCGCCGGTCAGGCAGGCGGCGGTGAGTATCGCCCCGGTTTTCATGGCGTGCATCTCCCTGAGCTGCTCCAGGGTGGCGGTCTTGGCCAGGGTATAGTGCATATCCAGGAACTGCCCGCCTACCATGCCGGGGCCGCCCGCGGCGGTCGCCATGCAGGCGATGGCCGCGAGCACGCGGTCGGGCGGCAGCAGGCTTCCCGTCGAAGCCATGAACGCGAAGGCGTCCGTGAGAAGCGCGTCCCCCGCCAAAATCGCGGTGGCTTCATCGAACTGCTTGTGGTTGGAAGGACGGCCCCTGCGCATATCGTCATCGTCCATGGCGGGCAAGTCGTCATGGATGAGCGAATAGGTGTGGATGCACTCGATGGCGGCGGCAAACGGCATGACCGCGTCCGTGATGGAGGGGCGGACAGGCTCGCCT
>JAJBSY010000017.1 GCA_020861205.1 Deltaproteobacteria bacterium
ACTATGTCTGCAGGCTGGCCGAACGGAATCGGGCGATTTTGTTCGAATACGACCAAGATTTTCTCAGTACGGGCATCGAACTGTCTCCCTTCAAGCTCCCCCTGCGCTCGGGTATTTTTGAAGACAAAGAGCGGGTTTTTGACGGTCTGCCAGGTGTCTTCAATGACAGCCTGCCGGACGGCTGGGGCTTGCTCCTGCTGGACAGGGCGCTGCGCTCCCAAGGAGAACGGCTGCACGAGATTTCCCCTCTTCAGCGGCTTTCCATGGTCGTCGCCGACGGCATGGGCGCCATGGAATACGTTCCGAGCCGTGAAATTGAAGCGGCTCTCGCTACCTCCAGCCTGCAACTGGACGGGCTGGCGGAAGAGGCGCGGAACATCCTGGCCGAAGGCGACGCATCGTTGGAAGTCGTGTTCGACCTGCTCAAGCTGGGTGGCTCTTCCGGCGGCGCTCGTCCGAAAATTCTGGCTGATGTCTCCGCTGACGGTTCGAAGGTAGTGCCGGACGGTACAGGCGGCGAGGGCTTCTCTCCTTGGCTGATCAAGTTCCACGCCCGCGAAGAAGGACCGGACCAGGGGCTCATCGAGTACGTATATTCCCAGATGGCGCGTGAGGCCGGAGTTGAAATTCCGGAAACACACCTCTTTCCATCAAGCACAACCGCGGGCTTTTTCGGGGTGCGCCGCTTTGACCGGGAGGACGGGCAGAAGGTGCATGTTCACACCGCCGCAGGCCTATTGCACGCTTCGCATCGGCACCCGACCCTGGACTATGAAAACCTGCTGCGCCTGACCAAATCTTTAACCCGCGACGTGCGGGAAGTGGAAAAGATGGCGCGGCTGATGGTCTTCAACGTCAAATCCGGCAACCGTGACGACCACTCCAAAAACTTCTCGTTCCTGCTGGACGCTGCCGGGCGCTGGAAGTTTGCCCCGGCTTATGACCTTACGCCGTCTGTCGGCTTCAACGGCGAACATTCGGCCATGGTCAACGGCAAGGGAAAAGATATTGCAGACACGGATCTCATCCGGGCCGCTTCTGTGGTAGATATAGGGGAAGAAGTCGTGCGTGAAGCGATTCAGCGGACAGAACACGCCCTTGCCGGGTTTGAAAAGCTGAAAGCTTCACTCTCTTAGGAGCAGGTATGACCAAGATTCAAACAAATAAACAAGAGGAGCCTTTCTATCCAAAAGCTTTCTGGCGGTCTATGGCCATGTTTAGCTTGATCTTCATGCTTTTGTTTTATCTGGCTATAGCTTTGTGCTTCGGGGCCATTGAAAAGATCATAATACTTCCACGCTACAACGCCATAATGTTTCTGGCCGCAGGCGGCTTCTTTATGGGAACTATAAGTGCCGCAGCCAGCGTCCTACTGACCTCGCAGATCACTCCATTGCTATTCCGTGCTAAAATACAACGAGCATTGCCCCTGCCGTTGATAATGAATTGGTACAACCTGACCGGCCCACGCGCCGTCATAGAGTTTATACGCGAGAAGAATTTGGATGTGTACATATCCAAGACACAATCACGCCAGGAAGTGGAAAACCTTGAATGCGGATTATTGCCGCTTTACTGTTTACCGGTATACTTTCCGGGCGCTCGCGCTATGTTGCGAGCATTTCATGAGATTTATTTTGACCACGCGCAATTTGATGAAGCTATGGACAGGGAACTTCAGGGTATACATAATGCCGCGCCGGAAAAGCTATTGGCCTACGGTACGACTGAACAGAAAGCCGTTGCTGATGCCGTACGTTCCGAGTTGAAAGAAAAAGGAAATCGCGGATATGCCGGACGCATTGCCTTACTGATGAAGAGAAACCATTTTTTAACCGCCCATACCATCATGGTCGTGAAACTTACGCAACACTTTACGGAAAGATGGGCTAAACGGAAGAACAGACCCGAGCCAATCATTTCCCATGAAAGCATCCAGGCCGCGGAAATGAACATCCGTGACGCCGACCCGGAACTTGCGGGCTTGCTTATGGAAAAATGCATCCGAAATAACCCGAACCTGCCGGATGCCATGCGCGACATGTTTCGTTATGCCATGCCGGAAGAGATGGTTCACTGGCCAGGGGGCAAAAGAACTCTTGCCGAACTGGCCGCTACTCACCTGAAAGATGCTAAGATAGAAAATTCTGACGTTATCCCGGAAACTCACATTCAAAGGGATTCCACGACTTCTGTGGATTCAGATGAAATTAACCAGTCCGGCTAACCTTCATATCCCATCAAATCCAGCATTTTGGCAAACAGATCGCATGGATGCATTTCGAGAGCGTTGGCTACCCAGATGATCGTCTCCACTCTAGGCGAGGTCTTCGCTTCTTCAACTCTTTTGACCTCGCTCGCCTGTCTGCCCGCTGCCTTTGCTAATGTGTACTGTTTCCAACCCTTTTGCTCACGGCAAAAAGTTACCGCCTTTCCAAATGGATGAGGAGAATCATGCTTATTGTTCATCCATATAGCTTATACAAATACTTATTTGAATATAATTTCTTGCAAGTAATTACTTGAACATACC
>JAJBSY010000407.1 GCA_020861205.1 Deltaproteobacteria bacterium
CTGACCGGACGGAGGCGGGAAGGTGTGCTGTTATCTTTCCGTTCGCCGCGTCCTGTAGGCTAGGATACCTCGCAATGACGCGTAATATGCAAGGATCGACGAGGGGACGGCCAGGATCAAACCGCCGGCGACCATGGCAGCGGCCATGCGCCATCCGGAGTCCAGAAGGGTCCGAGCGTCGAGGCGCGAGATATCGAGAGGCGGGATGTCAAAAGGGAGAATCGCACGTCCGATCCGGTAAAACAGTAAATACAAGAACACCCAAGTGAACGGATTGGTTACCAGGGTGCCTATGGCCGCCGCGAGTTTGCTGCTTTTCAGCATGACGGCCAGCCCGACGGCGACGAGCGTCTGGCTGGGCAGGAGCGGGATGAACCCCACGAAAACTCCGATGGCCATGCCCCGGGCCACGGATTCAGGGGAGGCCTTGACCCGCAGCAGCCGTAGCCGTTGATGGCGGACGTAGCGCGCTATGCGTTCCCGTAGGCCGCGCCCGGATTTGGATTCACGCATATGACTCTGGTCCGCGGCAGGGACATTCTTACAAGTCTGACGCACTCCGCCACGCAGAAAATCGCGTTACACCGGTTTGTGCGTCTTCCATTCCTCGTGGTAGCCGTCCAGCAGGCACCTGAACGCCTTGCCGATGCGGATGTAATCGACCTCCTTCAAATTGGCCAGGGAGACACGCGCCGACGGGTGCGCCGGCCCGCCGAAACCGGAACTCGGAAGCAGGACGACGTTCGCCTTTTCCGCCAGGGCGAAAAGAAACTCGTTGGGCTTCAGACGTTTCAGAAGCCAGGCGATGAACTCCGGCTCGTACATCTGCCGGCCGATAACTTCCATATCCATGAGATGGTAATACTCCACGTCATTGGCGTCGGTCGGCGGGGCCACGGGCAAATCCGCGTAAAGGGCCGCCCGGCGCCGGCGGATGATCCGTTTCATGGCGCGCTTGTAGGTTTGCTCCTCATCCATCAGCGAAAAGAGAGAAAACAGCACCATCTGGACCTGGGCGGGGGTGGAGAGTCCGGCCGTGTGGTTGAGGGCCACTGTCCGGCTGTCCGCCACCAGGCGGTCGATGAATTTCAGATGCCGGGGATCCGTGGTGATTGAGGCGTACCGCGTATCCAGCTCCTTGAGCGTCTTTTCCGGAAGCTTGGCGATCATTTTGTCCATAACGCAGTTTTCGTGGGTGGCTATGACCCCGAGCCGCCAACCGGTGGCCCCGAAATACTTGGAGAACGAGTAAACCAGTATCGAGTTTTCCGGGCAGATGGCGAAGAGGGATCTGAAGTCGTCCGCGAAGGTGCCGTAGACGTCGTCCGTAAGGATAAGAAGGTCCGGCCGCTTGGCCACGATGGACGCGATCTGCTTCAGCCCCTCGTCCGATATTTTGACCGAGGGCGGGTTGCTGGGGTTTACCAGGAAGAAGGCTTTCACGGCGGGGTCGAGCAGTTTGTCAAGTTCCTGCGGGCAATACTGCCAGTTGTTTTCAGGGGTCGCGTTGACGGCCACTTCCCTGAGCTGAAAATCCGCAAGTTCGGGGATTTCGAGATACGGCGTGAATATGGGCATCCCGATGCCGATCGCATCGCCCGGAACAAGAAGCCTGTTTTCCTTCAGGGTCGCGAAGAGATAGGAAATGGCCGCTGTTCCGCCCTCCACGGCGAACATATCGAATGTGCCGCAAAACGACTGGGCGTCGCCGACTATTTCGCGCCGGATATAGGCGGCCACGATTTTTTCCGACAGGGTCAGCATTCTGTCCGGCATGGGGTACATGCAGCCGAGAATGCCCTGGGTCATCTCGTGGATGAAATCCCCGGCGGAAAGGCCGAGATGGTCCCGCACGTAAGATACGCAGTTGCGAAGAAAGCGGACTCCGCGCTTCTGCCTGTTGTGGTAGACGAATATCTCGAAACGCTCCTCGATGCCTTCCCGTTCCGGCATTCCCCCGACACCCTCCGGCATGTAGCTGAACGAGCGTTCAGCCTCGTCCAGGGCGAACTTGCCCAGCAAAAAGAATCCGTGCCGTGGCAGGGTGGCGAGAAAATTGGGGTTTCCCCGCCCCGCGTTGAGCATAAGCTGCTTTCCTTTGCCGGAAGCCGCGCTGATAAGATAAGCCTGCAATTCGAAAGGGCTGAGTGACCCGAGTTTGTCAATGTCGATAGTGTCCATATACGTACCTCTCCTGTACCCGGCCTCCTTGCTTGCTGCCGACCGGTTACGGCCGTCATAGCGATACGCCCGGAAAAGAGGAATTATTACCCTCCTGAAAGATTGTAATCTGGCCGGAACCCGAGCTGAGCAAAAAAGCTACCGTCGCCATAGCCGGGGGCTATCGCCATCATTTGCTTTGTATGTACATCCCCCGCTCCCCGTGAGCTCGCTCGGCACGGACTCCCGCATGGTTCATCCTCGATCTGGTCGACGTGTACTTGTGTCAGATCCCAACCAAGTTTCATAACTGGATGTTCGCCGCCGACCGCCAGGGGTTCAGGAGCTGCCAGATAAACCGGCCAGAA
>JAJBSY010000036.1 GCA_020861205.1 Deltaproteobacteria bacterium
CCCCGCCGGTAATGGCGGCTGCGGCAGCCACGGAGAGAGTTATGAATACCACTATGCCCCTCGTTTTTTCCATTACCTCCGGTAAAGGGGGCGTCGGCAAGACAAACCTCGCCGTCAACCTCGCATGTTGCCTGGCCAAGGCGAAGAAGCGCGTGCTCCTGCTCGATGCCGACCTCGGCCTGGCCAACGTTGACGTCATCATGGGCATTACGCCTCCCTACAACCTGTTCCATCTTTTCCACGAGGGCATGTCGCTCGAAAAAATCCTGTATACCACGGATTACGGGTTCAAGATTCTGCCGGCGGCGTCGGGCATCAGCGAGATGGTCGCTCTGAATCCGGGGCAGAAATCGAGCCTCCTGGAGGCCATGGACGGCCTTGAGGAAGCGTTGGATTACCTCATCGTGGATACAGGGGCGGGAATCAACGAAAACGTTCTGTATTTCAACCTAGCGGCGCAGCAGCGCATCGTCGTGCTGACGCCCGAGCCGACCTCGCTGACCGATGCGTACGCCCTCATCAAGGTCATGCGTCAGAATCATCAGGTGACCCATTTCAAAATTCTGGTTAATATGGCTCAGGATGAAAAAGCGGCCAAAGAGGTCTATACAAGACTGTATAAAGCGTGCGATCATTTTTTGACCGGCGTGTCCCTGGATTACCTGGGGCACATTCCGCGCGATCCCGCTGTGCGCGAAAGCGTGTTGCAGCAGAAGCCCTTTGTCGCGGCAGCGCCCTTCGCGCCCGCGAGCGTAGCGTTACAAACCGTGGCTAGCGCCATACAAACCTGGGACGTACCGTCAAGCCTCGATGGAAACATCAAGTTCTTCTGGAAACGCCTCCTCTTCCGGCAATAGCGCCGCCCGCGCTGAGTCCGCCGGTCCATGGGAGGACTTCAATTCCGGCAAGGTCGCCTGGGATGCCTTTACGCACGCCCAGCAGGAGGCCATCGTCCGGCACTTCGCGCCCAAGGTGAAGTATCTCGCGCTGCGCCTGAAATCTCGGCTGCCGCAGAACATCGAGCTGTCCGAGCTCGTCAGCGCGGGGACGCTGGGTCTCATGGAAGCTTTCGGCAAGTTCAAGCCCGACCTGAACGTCAAGTTCGATACCTACGCGGAAAGCCGTATCCGGGGGGCCATGCTCGACGAGCTCCGAAGCCTGGACTGGCTTCCGCGCAGCTTGCGCCAGCGCGTCCGGCTCCTGGATGAAACCATCCAGCGGCTCGAAGGCGTTTCCGGCAAATCGCCGACCGAAGAGGAACTGGCCGCCGAAACCGGGCTCGAGACCAAAGAAGTCCGGCAAGGGCTTGAAGCCTTGCAGAGCAAGTTGTGCCTTTCTCTGGACGCTATACAGGATACCTTTGCCGGAGACGGCGTTTTCGCCGACGGCGAACCGTACGCGAAAACCGCTGACCAGGAAATCCTTGAACGAGTAACTTCTCTTATTGATCAATTGACACCCAGGGAAAAGTTGGTACTATCCCTCTATTACACTGATGAGTTGAATATGCGTGAAACCGCCGAAGTTATGGGCATTACCGAGGGGCGTGTTTCACAGTTGCATTCCCAGGCTTTGGGCCGGTTGCGCCGCGAGTTTGTGAGCGCATACGGCTCCAATGCCGTATAACCGTCCGGGCCACGGATTACCGCGTCGGATAGCGGATGGTATGGAGAGGAGCCGTTTGCCATGAGTTATAACACGGATATGCGCGTATTGGTTGTCGATGACTTTTCAACCATGCGCCGGATTATAAAAAACATCCTCCGCCAGATCGGTTTCAACAACGTTGTTGAAGCCGACGACGGCACCACGGCGTGGGATATCCTGAACAAAGACAAAATCGAGTTCATTATTTCCGACTGGAACATGCCCCAGATGACGGGGATAGAATTGTTGCGCAAAGTCAGGGCCAGCGAAGAGTTCGCCGACTTGCCCTTTTTGATGGTTACGGCGGAAGCGCAACAGGAAAATATTATCGAGGCGGTGCAGGCGAAAGTTTCCAACTATATCGTCAAGCCGTTTACCGCCGACGTCATGAAACAGAAGATCGACAAGATTTTTGCCTGATCCGGGTGCCGCGGGACCGGGGTTTTCCCCGGGCCTGTTGCCGTACCGCTCAGGAGGGCATTCTGACGCGACGCCGGATTCGGCGTCGCGTTTTTACTTCGACGAGAGGGATACCATGGCTGAGGAACAGCACGTGAACGATATTCCGGAAACCGCCGGAGAGGCCGATTCGAACGATGGTGCGCCATCCGGTTCCAAGGTGGACGCCAAGGTCGAACTCGATCTGGACGACGCCCCTTTTCTGGAGGATGCCGAACCGGAGCCGGAGCCGGAAAAGGCGGCCGAGCCCGCTCCCGTGGTGGCGTCTCCCGCGAGGACGGAGCCGGCGTCGCTCAAGGAAAGGCTTCTTGCCGACAAGAAGAAGCTTCTTTTCGCGGGAAGCGCGGCCGTGGGGCTTCTCGTCGCGGCTGTTGCCGTCAACATGTTCCTGTTTTCCGGCGGGGATGAAC
>JAJBSY010000247.1 GCA_020861205.1 Deltaproteobacteria bacterium
GATCAGGCCTATGATCCGGTGTACGGCGCGCGTCCGTTGCGGCGGTACCTGCAGCGGAAGCTGGAAACCCCGCTCGCCCGCAAGCTCATCGCGGGCGAGGTGAGCGACGGCAAACACGTTTCCGTCGCCTTGGAAGGGGATGACCTGGTCTTCAACCAGAACTGAACGAATCGTTGGAAATAAGCGGCCGGCTTTTTCCGGGAAGCGCCCGGGAAAAGCCGGTTGTCTTTTCCGGGCCGCCTCCCGGGCTGAACGGCCATCCGTAACGCGGCGGCTTCCGCGCCTCCCGCAAGGCGGGCAACGGGCGCCCTCTCCCTTTCAGTATCTCAGCATTCCGGCAAGCTGACGGCGAGACCGCCGAGGCTCGTTTCCTTGTACTTGGCGTTCATGTCCCGGCCTGTTTCGGCCATGGCCCGCAAAGTCACGTCAAGCGTCACCCGGTGGCGTTCCACATCTTCCATGGTCGCGACAAGATACGCGTTGTACGCCTTGAGCGCCCCCATGGCGTTCCGCTCGATGCAGGGTATCTGCACGTACCCGCCGACGGGGTCGCACGTCAGGCCGAGATGGTGCTCCAGGGCTATTTCCGCCGCGTTCTCGACGATGCGTGGGGAGAACCCCTTGGCCTGGGCCAGCATGGCGGCCGCCATAGCCGAAGCCACGCCGACTTCCCCCTGGCAGCCCACTTCCGCCCCGGCGATGCCGGCGTTGTGCTTGGCCAGGAACCCCACCGCAGCCGCCGCCAGCATACCGTTGCGCACGGCTTCCGGACCCAGGGCGAAATACCCTTCGAGCATGGTCAGGACAGCCGGCAAAACCCCGGCGGCCCCGCAGGTCGGCGCGGTTACGATGATGCCGCCCGCCGCGTTCTCTTCGGCCACGGCGAAAGCATAGGCGTTCAGCAAGCCGAGGAAGCGGTTGAGGGGGTCATCCTGCCTGTCGGCCCGGCCCGCGAGGTGCGCCGCTTTGCGGTACACGCCGAGGCTGCCCGGCAACATGCCGGTAACGGAAGCGCCGCGCGCGACGGAACGGCGCATGATATCGATAATGCCGTCCAGCCGGTCGTAAATCTCCGCCGGCCGCGCGCCCGTCAGGGCCATTTCGTTTTGCACGACCAGCTGCGGGATGCCGATGCCGTGCTCGTCGACCAGGCGCTGCAAGGCCGCTGCCGACGAATAGGGATACGGAACCCGTCCCCGACGGGGCGGCGTCCAGCCTTCCCACTGAATGAACCCGCCGCCCACGGAATAATACGTCTTGGCGTGCAGAACCGCGCCGTCTGCATCGCGCAGCTCGAAAACCATGGTGTTGCTGAAGGGGTAGGCGTGCTCGATCCTGTCGTTGATGACGGTTTCCGGCCCGGGCGTGAACCGGAACGGCCCCGCGACGACCGTCCTTTCCTCCACCGGCAGGTCGAAGACCCCGGCGGGCAGCGTGTCCGGGCAGGAAGCCGGCTCGATGCCCAAAAGGCCGGTAATCACGGCCTTGTGAGAACCATGCCCGAAGCCGGTGGCCCTGAGAGAGCCGAACAATCGAACGACCAGCGTTTCCGCCTTTTGCAGCACCGCTTCCGGCAACGAGGCAAGCTCGCGGCGGAAGTCCAGCCCCGCCGCCATGGGCGCGATGGTATGGGAACTGGACGGCCCCGGGCCCGCCTTGAACAGTTCGAAAATCGACGTGGTTATAGGGGGTGTTCCCGTCATGCCGCACCGCCTCCTTACTTACCGAGATACCCGATGGTCTTGTGCATAGCACAGTACCGGCGACGGTCAAGGGTAATGCTCCGAACCGGGAACGCAACGGCGCCGCGACCGGACGTCTTGCAAGGCAATAAGGCCTTGCCGCCGCGCGACCGTTTTTGATAGTGTACGAGATGCCTTTCATTATTCCGCGGCGGCTTGCTCCGCGCGCAAGGAGAGAAATATGGCGAAAAAATCTCAGGCAGGCCTTTGCGCCACCGGCGACTTCGTGGTGGACACCGCCATCCCGACGCTCGGTCCAGCAAAGGTTCCCTCGCCGCTATCCTATACCACGTTTACCGAGGGGCTGATGCCCCTGTTCCTCGACGGCGAATATATCGACGAACTTCACGGGAAACCGCCCGTGGCGACCTGGTTCGAACCCGCCGGTCCGCGATCGCACACGTATTTCGACTCCTCGAAGACGAAATGCGCCATCGTCACATGCGGCGGGCTTTGTCCCGGCATCAACGATGTCATTCGCGCCATCGTCATGGAGGCGTTTCACAATTACAAAGTCCCCGCGGTGCTCGGCATCCGGTACGGCCTCGAGGGCTTCATTCCGAAATACGGCCATGAGGTCGTCGAACTGACCCCCGGCAGCGTGGCGGACATCCACCAGTTCGGCGGGACCGTGCTCGGCTCATCCCGGGGCCCGCAGCAGCCCGAGGAAATCGTCGACGCCCTGGCACGGATGAACGTCAACGTCCTTTTCCGCACCGGCGGCGACGGCAGCAGGAAGGCCATGAAATCCATCGTTACGG
>JAJBSY010000034.1 GCA_020861205.1 Deltaproteobacteria bacterium
ATCTTGAAACGCGAAAGGAGAAAGCCCGCCACGATCTTCTGGACGTGGAACGGCGCATCGCCAACCTTGAAAACGAACGCAAGGCCATCCTCGCGGACTACGAAGCCAGGGGCGAGGCCCTGAAAGCCGACATCATCGCCAAGGCCGAGGAGGCCGCGAGCCAGATCACGACCCAGGCCAGGAAAACGGCCCAGAACGAGATCGACAAGGCCGTGGCCGCGTTGCGCGATGAGTTGGCCGACAAGATCATCGACGCCGCCGGCGAATCCATTGCCGGCTCCCTCTCGCCCAAGGATCAAGAAAAGCTGCTCAACAGTTTCCTGAACAAGGTGGTGCTGCAATGACAGGTTCCGTAGCGGCCCGCCGGTACGCCAAGGCGCTCTTCGATCTCGCGAAGACGTCCGGCGGCGACGCGCCGGAAAAAGCGGGCGCGGACATCGAAAACTTCGCATCCCTCGCTCGTGAAAGCGCGGCGCTTTCAGCCCTGTTCCGCGATCCCGTGTTTTCACCCGAGGAAAAACGGAACGTCATCGCCGCCTTGGCCGACCGGCTGGAAACGGGCGCCATGGTCCGCGATTTTCTCTCCCTCCTCGCGGACAAGCACCGGCTCGACCTCCTGGATAAAATCGCCGCGGAATACCGGGTCCTGCTCGATGCGGCGCGGGGAATTCTACGGGGCGAAATGGTTTCCGCCGTGCCGCTGGATGAAAAAACCCGGGCGACAGTGCTCGGCCAGCTTGAAAAAAAGGCGGGGAAGTCCCTGGTGCTCGACTTCAGGGTGGATGAGTCCCTGCTCGGCGGTATGCTGCTAAAAGTAGGCGACAACGTCATGGATGCGAGTCTGAAGACCCAGCTTTCCCTCCTCAAGGACACCATTAAACGGGGTGCATAGGATCATGCAGATAAAAGCCGAAGAGATCAGCAAAATTATTGAGGACCAGATCAAGAATTACGAGCAGCGCGTCGAAATGAGCGAAACCGGCACCGTGCTGTACGTCGGTGACGGCATCGCCCGCGTGCACGGCGTGAACAATGCCATGTCGATGGAATTGCTCGAGTTCCCCGGCGGCCTCATGGGGATGGTCCTCAACCTCGAAGAAGACAACGTGGGCGTCGCCCTGCTCGGCGACGACACCGGGGTCAAGGAAGGCGATCCGGTCAAACGCACCGGCAAAATTTTCTCCGTGCCCGTCGGCGACGCGGTCATGGGGCGGGTGCTGGACCCGCTGGGCCAGCCCATCGACGGGCTCGGCCCCGTCGCGTCCAGCGAAACCCGGCCCGTGGAAGTGAAAGCCCCCGGCATCATTGCCAGAAGCCCGGTGAACGAACCCATGCCGACCGGCCTCAAGGCCATCGACGCCATGACGCCCATCGGCCGGGGCCAGCGCGAACTCATCATCGGCGACCGCCAGACCGGGAAAACCGCCGTCTGCATCGACGCCATCATCGCGCAGAAAGAGACGGGCATCCACTGTTTCTACGTCGCCATCGGGCAGAAGCGCTCCACCGTGGCGCTGGTCGCGGACACGCTCCGCAAACACGGGGCCATGGACTATACGACCATCATTTCTGCCACCGCGTCGGACTCCGCGCCGTTGCAATACATGGCCGCCTATTCCGGTTGCACCATGGCCGAGCATTACCGCGACAACGGCAAGCACGCGCTCATCATCTACGACGATCTTTCAAAGCAGGCCGTGGCCTACCGCCAGGTTTCCCTGCTGCTCCGCCGTCCTCCCGGCCGCGAAGCCTACCCCGGCGACGTCTTTTACCTGCACTCGCGCCTGCTCGAACGCGCGGCCAAACTTTCCGCCGAGCACGGCGGCGGCTCCCTGACGGCGCTGCCCATCATCGAAACCCAGGCGGGCGACGTTTCCGCGTACATCCCGACCAACGTGATCTCCATCACCGACGGCCAGGTGTACCTGGAGTCCAACCTTTTCAACGCCGGGGTGCGCCCGGCCATCAACGTGGGCCTGTCCGTTTCCCGGGTGGGCGGCGCGGCCCAGATCAAGGCGATGAAGCAGGTCGCGGGCACGCTGCGGCTCGATCTCGCCCAGTACCGCGAACTGGCGGCCTTCGCCCAGTTCGGCTCGGACCTGGACAAGGGCACGCTGGCGAAACTGGAACGCGGAGCCCGGCTGACGGAGTTGCTCAAGCAGCCCCAGTATCACCCCCTGCCCGCCGAACAGCAGGTGGTTTCCATCTACGCGGCGACCAAGGGATACATGGACGACGTGCCGGTCGCGGCCATCTCCCGCTTTGAAGCGGAATTGCTCGAGCACATCAAGACTTCCGAGGCAGCCATCCTTGAGGACATCAGGACTAAAAAGGCCCTGGATTCCGACCTGGAATCGCGGCTGGGCGCGGCCATCGAGGCGTTCAAGAAAGGGTTCTCGGCCTAGGAGCCGGAGGTAACGCATGGCATCGCTCAAAGACGTCAGGAACAAGATTTCCGGGGTCGGCAAAACCAAGCAGATAACCAAGGCCATGAACATGGT
>JAJBSY010000192.1 GCA_020861205.1 Deltaproteobacteria bacterium
AGCTGAAAGCTTTTTTGAACCTCCCGCCTAGCGGGAGGTTTTCGCATACAAAAAACCGGCCCCGGATTGCATACCGGGGCTCGGTATCGGGGCTGGAAGCCCCGTAACGGTGGGACGCGTCGTCCTGGGCGCATGGAGATTATGGCGGCACGGTTCATAACGATTGGCGTGCTGGTAAAGGCCGCGCTACGGATTCGGGTAACGGCATACCCGGGCCGGCCGGCGCGGCGAGGAGGATCGCGTTTTCCGCCTACGACGCCTTGCTCCCGTGCATACCGATCCAGGCGTTGAACTTATCCAGGAACAGGGTGAGAAACGCGCGGTTCTTTTCGTCCGCCACGCGGTTTTCCGCGTCAAAGTAGCCGGGATTCCAGACGATATAAACTTCCGGCTGTCCCATGACAACCATGGCGAGCATGGTCAGAACACTCCGCAAATGCGATTGCGCCACGGCGGTACCTACCATGCCCGGGCTCGTTCCGGCGATGGCGACGGGTTTTCCGCTCAGAACGCTCTTCCCCATGGGACGGGAGCACCAGTCCAGCGCGTTCTTCAGCACCGGCGGAATGCTGCGGTTGTACTCCGGGGTCACGAGCAACATGCCGTCCGCTTCGGCCACGGCTTTCTTGATGCGAGCGACCGGCTCCGGCAGATCGCCTTCCAGGTCCTGGTTGTACATCGGCACGTCATCGAGCGGGACGATGGTGAAATGAAGCTTGTCCTTGCCCAGTTCGGCCAGGGCCAAGGCCAGTTTCCTGTTAAACGACTCCTTGCGCAAACTTCCGACAAACACGGCTACCGTGTGCATGCGACCTCCTCGGTTACGGAAACGCCAGAATGGCCTTTATCTTTACCACAGAACCGCGGCCCGGTCACTGCCAAACGTTATAAAACTGCGAACCGCAACCAAACAGGCCGTGCCTGTCGCACGACAGGCACGGCCCCGAGCACCGGAACGAGAGAGGCGTTCGCTACGGCGCACCGGCGCGGACGGCAGACCCGCGGCGGTAAGGCCGGTTTCCCGGCCGCATTGTTCCCTCGCCTAATTCGCCTGGCGGCGCACGAAGGAAGGAATTTCAAACTCTTCTTCGTCAAAGGTGAAATCGTCTTCGCCCGGCAGATGCGGCGCCTGCCCCATGTGGCGCGCGGGCGCGCCGTAGCCCTGGGCCGCACCCGCTCCGGCGCCGGGCTTGAGCTTGTCGAGATACGGGGGAACGCGGCGCTCCGGTTCCGTATTCATGCCCGGGCCGGGATTTCCGGCGGGTTTCGTGAAAATGCCGCCCTGCGACTTGCTCGCGCCCTGGCGGAACGGCAGGGTCGTGGCGTTTTTCGACAAGGACGAGCGGCTGTTGGCCACGTCGATGCCCGTGGCGATGACCGTGATGCGCATTTCATCGCCCACGGTCTCGTCAAACACGGTACCGAAGAAGATGCGCGCGTCTTCATGCGCTTCTTCCTGGATGATCCCGGCGGCTTCGCCCACTTCCTCGATGGTGAGGTCCGGGCCGCAGGTGATGTTGATAAGCACCCCGCGCGCGCCGCCGATGGAGACGTCTTCCAGCAGGGGGCTGGTGATGGCGCGCATGGCCGCATCCCGGGCGCGCGATTCGCCGGTGGCGCGGCCTTCGCCCATCATGGCGAAGCCCGGCTCGCTCATGACCGTCTGCACGTCCGCGAAGTCGAGGTTGATCAGGCCGTGAACCGTTATGAGGTCGGAGATGCCCTTGACCGCGGAGTACAAGACTTCGTCGGCCTTTTTCAGCATGTCCACAAAGGTGGCTTTTTTCGGGGCGAGCTGGATCAGCCGGTCGTTGGGGATGATGATGAGACTGTCCACATGCTCGCGAAAATCCGCGATGCCCGCTTCCGCCGCTTCAAGGCGCTTTTTGCCCTCGAAATAGAACGGCTTCGTGACGACGCCGACGGTAAGCGCCCCCAATTCCTTGGCCGCCTGGGCGATGACCGGAGCCGCGCCCGTTCCCGTTCCGCCGCCCATGCCCGCGGTAACGAAGACCATGTCGCAATCCGCGATGGACGCCTTTATCTGCTCGATATTCTCGACGGCCGCCTGGTACCCGACCTGGGGGTTGGCCCCGGCGCCCAGACCGCGCGTGAGCTTGTCGCCGAGCTGGATCTTATACTCGGCGAGCGAGTTGGTGAGCGCCTGGATATCGGTGTTGGCCGCGATAAAATTAACCCCGTTCAAATCGCCCGCGATCATGTTGTTGATGGCGTTGCCGCCACCGCCGCCGACGCCGATCACTTTGATTCTGGCGCCCGAGGGCTCTGTGATTTCAGTGTATTCCATGTGCCTCTCCTTGACCTTGCCGGAATCAACCGGCGTGCTTTACGGGTTCTCCCCGTTTGTGTCTGCCGTTTCGTGCAACGGTACTGTTATGAAATATCCGCAAACCATTTTTTCATCCGCGTATAGACGCGGTTGAACAAATTCGTATCCCGGATGCGGAAGGTATCGGGCGCGCCCTCCTTTTCCGCACCGTAGCAGAGCAACCCGACCGCCGTGGCGTATTTGGGGCTGTTGACCACGTCGCGCAGGCCGCCGATATTGCGCGGGAAGCCGACACGCGTGGGCATGTTGAAAATTTCCTCGCCGAGTTCCTGGCACCCTTCCATCAGCGCCGTGCCGCCGGTCAGGACGACCCCGGCCGCGGCCAGATTCTTGTACCCGGAGCGGGTCAGTTCCAGGTCCACCAGGGACAGGATCTCGGCCATGCGCGGCTGGCATATCTCCGCCAGTATCTGGCGGGACAGGGGACGCGCCTCCCGGCCGCCCACGCTGGGCACCTCGATCACGTCGTCGGGGCGTACAAGGTCCACCAGCGAACAGCCGTATTTGATTTTGATCTCTTCGGCGCTCAGCATGGGCGTGCGCAGCCCGTAAGCTATGTCGTTGGTCAGGTTCTGCCCGCCGAGCGGCAGCGCCCCGGTATAGCGGATGGCGTCGTTGTGCAGAATGGCGATATCCGTGGTGCCGCCGCCGATATCCACAAGGGCCACGCCCAGCTCGCGCTCTTCCTGCGTCAGGACGGCCTTGGCCGAAGCCAGGGATTCGAGCACGATGTCGGAAACATCCAGGCCCGCGCGCTGGCAGGACCGCACCAAGTTCTGCGCGCTGGTCACCGCGCCGGTGACGATGTGCACATGCACCTCGAGACGCACGCCGGACATGCCGAGCGGGTCCACGATGCCGTGCTGCTCGTCCACGATATATTCCTGCGGCAGGGTATGCAGCACCTCGCGGTCCAGGGGGATGGCGATGGCGCGGGCCGCGTCCATGGCGCGCTCCACATCCTTGGGCGTGACTTCGCCATCCTTGATCGCGATAACGCCATGGCTGTTGAAGCCCTTGATATGGCTGCCGGCAATACCCGCGTAGACCGAGCGTATCTCGCACCCGGCCATGAGTTCGGCCTCTTCCAGGGCTTTCTGGATGGACTGCACGGTCTGCTCGATCTTGACCACAACCCCCTTGCGCAAGCCGGTGGACGGGCTGGTGCCGATACCGACGATGTCAACGCCGCCTTCGGGCGTAACCTCGCCGACCACCACGCAGATTTTGGTTGTGCCGATATCGAGCCCGACAACAAGTTCCGATTTAGCCATGTGTTCTACTCCTCCCAACCGCGTCGCCTTGCGGCCCCGCCTCGGACCGGCCGCGGGGAGCGCCTGGCTCCTCCGTCACCGGTTTCCTCATGCATCGCCATGTTCCGCCCGCGCGCCATGGCGGCATACCGTTTGCCCGGACTTCGCGCCGGCCCGGGCGGCAATTTCTACACGACAGGCCCTTTTTTTATCACCCACACTCGCGAGCCGTGAACCCGCACCTCGCGGACGTCCTTCAATTCGCCGCGCCGGGTCACATCCGCCAAGGTGGATGCAAGGCGCCCCAAATTTTCCGTCCACTCTTCCTGCCCGATGGACAGGATCAGGCGGTCGTTTTCCAAAAAAACCTCCACCCCGCGCCCGGGAGAAAGCCGCACGAGCGACATGGCGGCGACATCCACCGCCATCCGGGAAGCGGCAAGGCTCGCGAGAAGTTCCGGCAAACGGACCGCCATATCCTCCGCGCCCGCTTCGACCTCCAGGGTCGGAAAAGACGCGAACCTGCCGGCGGATACCGGAACTATCAGTTCGCCCCGGGCATCGGCATAATACAGCGTTCCGCCGTGCCGCACCCAGAAACGCGGCTCCTTTTCCTCCAGCCGGATCGCAATCCCGTCCGGCAAAGACCGCCTGACGGACACGGCGCTGACCCAGGGGTCGGCGGCAAGTTTGCGCTCAACATCGTCAATGGAGACGAGCAGCGAATTCATGCCGGTACGCAATCCCGCGATGTCTAGAACTTCTCTAGAAGTTAACCTCAAATTACCCGCGATTTCAAGGTTTTTCAGCGCAAAATAAGGCGAAATCGTTAAATATCTATAACCGTACAACAGGCCGACGGAGAGAAAACCAACGACCGCCAGGCACAAACCCAGGGTGCCGAGCCATGAAAATACCCTTCCAACTCCCTTGAATGAAAAAGAAATATGGGGATTTTTCGGCGAATTCCGCCGGTTGCGGTTGGTCGTCGCGCCGGTTTTGCGCGTCTCCCTGATTCGCGTCGAATTTCGCGGCGTGCCGCGCGATGACCGGGACATCAGACCCATATTCTCACTTCCGGTTCGAGAATGATGCCGAATTTCATGAACACACGATGTTTTGCCTCGTTGATGAGCTCAAGGGCTTCCGTACTTGTACCCGTCCCTTCGTTCACCAGAAAATTCGCGTGCATGGGAGAAAAAGCCATGCCGCCCAGACGCTTTCCCTTGAAGCCCGCCGCGTCGAGCAATTTCCCGGCCGGGTTCTCCGGGGACGGATTTTTGAACACGCACCCGGCGCTGGCCGCGGTCACGGGCTGGGTGGCGCGTTTTTTATCAAGACATTTCCGGCCGTTATCAATGACTGTTTCCGGGTCGCTCTTGACGAGACGGAACTCCGCTGCCGTTATCATCCACCACCCGTGCATGTCCGGAAAGCCCATCGCGCGGTACTCGAAACGGAGCTCGTCGCGGCTGAAGCGCCGCATCTCTCCCATCCCGTTGACGACCTCCACCGCGGCGAGCGTATCCGCGATACAGCGCCCGTATGACCCGGCGTTCATGGCCACCGAACCGCCCACCGTGCCGGGAATTCCCGAAAGGCCTGCCAGCCCCGAGAGCCCCCACGCGGCCGCGCGGCCGACCAGCGCGGGCAATTTCGCCGAGGCGCTCGCCCGGACAACAGCGGATTGGCCGTCTTCTGCAACGGTGCCGATCTCGGCCGGCATGGTATTTTTTACGACAACCAGGGTTAAGGGCCCCGGACCCGCCAGGATATTGCTTCCCGCCCCAAGGCAGACGAGCCTGCCGCCAAGCCGTCTGGCGATATCCGGCAACGCGGACGCGGCCCCGGGGTCGGACAGGCAGACCTCGCCCATGACGGGACCGCCCAGCCGGAGCGTCGTCCGCTGCGCCATGGTGGGCGCGTAGCCGCCCTCGCGTATGATGAGGCCCGTATCCGCCATGTCCGCTTACCTAACAGTTTACGCATCGAGCCAGTTCTGGCCCACGGTCCAGATATTCCCGGCTCCGAGCGTCAGGAACACGTCGCCCGGCTGCAGGATGTCCGGCAGCGCGGCTTCTATGCCCGCGAAATCCTGGAAATACTCCACGTCCGTCTTGGAAACCTGGCGGATACCCTGCGCCAGGCTTTGCCCGCTCACCCCGGGGATGGGCGCTTCGGAAGCGGGATAAATCTCCGTCAGCAACAGCTTGTCCACGCATTCGAACGCCTTGCAGAACTGGCCGAAAAGCGCCTTGGTCCGCGTGAACCGGTGCGGCTGGAAAGCCACCACGAGACGGCGGCCGGGATAGACCTGCCGCGCGGTGGAAAGCGTGGCGGCGATTTCCGCCGGATGATGCCCGTAATCGTCCACCACGGTGACGCCGTTTTTTTCACCCTTGCGCTCGAACCGGCGCCCCACCCCGCCGAACTTGGAAAGCCCCGCGATGCAGGTCGCCACCGGGATCTCGGCCGGCATCCCGATGCCGATGGCCGCCAGGGCGTTGAGTATGTTGTGGCGGCCAGGCTGGGACAGGCGCACGTCTCCGAGTTTGCAGCCCTTGAGACGCACGGTGAACCGGCTCACGTCCGCCATCTCGATAATTTCAGCGGTCAAATCGTTGCTCGGCGCGAATCCGTAAGTGATGACGGGGCGATTCACGCGGGGGAGAAGCCGCTTGATGCCGGGATCGTCGCCGCACACCACGTTGCAGGCGTAGAACGGCACTTTGTTCATGAAATTCAGGAAGGATGCGTCGATGGCGTCCATGTCCGCGTAAAAGTCCATGTGGTCCATGTCCACGTTGGTCACGACGTTCATGATGGGGAACAGGCAGAGAAAGGAGCCGTCGGATTCGTCCGCCTCGGCGAGCAGATATTCGCCGCCGCCCAACCGCGCATTGGCGCCGTAAGCGTTGAGCTTGCCCCCGATGATGACCGTGGGGTCGAGCGCCGCTTCGTCGAAAATCGCCGCCGTGAACGAGGTGGTCGTGGTCTTGCCGTGGGTTCCGGCAATGGCGATGCCGGTCCGCAGGCGCATGAGTTCGGCCAGCATTTCCGCGCGGGGGATCACCGGAATGCCCTGCTCGCGCGCGGCCGTCACTTCCGGGTTGTCTTCGCTGACGGCGGTGGACTTGACCAGCACGTGCGCGTTGACCACGTTCTCGGCGGCATGGCCGATGCCGATCGTCGCGCCAAGGCCGCGCAGGCGTTTGACCGCCGCGCTGTCCGCCACGTCCGATCCGAAGACCTCATACCCGAGGTTCAGCAGCACCTCCGCGATGCCGCTCATGCCCGCGCCCCCGATACCGACCATATGTATTCTGCGAATTCTGTTGTGCATTGCCTTTCCGTCCGCGAGGCTAACCCCGTTTTTTGTCCTTACCCTTCCGGAATACCCCTGTTGGGGTCCTCATTGCCGGCGACCAGGTCTTCCAGGGCGTTCACCAGGGCGCCCGCCGCCTCGGGCCGAGCGAGACCGCGCGCTTTCGCGCCCATGGCCCGCAAGGTATCCGGCTCGGCAAAAAGAACCTTGAGCCTTTCGACCAGCAGGGCCGGATCGCCCTTCCCCGGTTCCAGCTTGTTCTGCGGGAGCAGTTCCGCGGCGCCAACCGCCGCGAGATACCGGGCGTTGTGCGTCTGATGGTCATGCGCCGCCGCCGGGAACGGAATGAAGATGGCTGGCAGTCCGGCGCAGGTCAGTTCCGCGATCGTGGTCGCCCCGGCGCGGCAGACGACGATGTCCGCCCAGGTATACGCGGCGGCCATATCCTTGATGAAACCGTCCACCCGCATCTTTTCGCCGCCGTTCTTGCGGTACGCGTCGCGCACGCGCTCGAAGTCCGCCGCGCCGGCCTGGTGCCACAAGCTGATTCCGGCATCGATGAGGGGCGTCAGATTTTCGATGACGCAGTCGTTTATCGCCCGCGCCCCCTGGCTGCCGCCGAGAACGAGGACCCGTTTGCCGAATTCCTTTTCCGGACGGCCAGCATCATCACGCGCCAGCTCCGCGATGGACGCCCGTACCGGGTTTCCGGTAAACACCGTCTTCTCTTCCGGAAACGTCGCGCGTACGTCGGGCAGGGATACGAACACCCTGTCCACACGCCGCGCCAATATCTTGTTGGCCAGGCCGGAGATGGAGTTCTGTTCGTGAATGGCAGCGGGGATCCCCGCATACCGCGCACCCATGACCCCGGCGAAGGCTGCGTACCCGCCGAACCCGACGACCACGTCCGGTTTGAAGCGCCGCATGACGATGACGGCCTTGGTCAGCCCCCGCAGCATCCCGAGGCCCGCGCCGAGCATACCGAAGCCGCGCCCCATGAACCCGCGCACGGGCAGGCCGACGAATTCAAGCCCGGCCTGCGCGGCCAGATCGCCTTCGGGACCGTACTTGCCGCCCATGAACAAAACCTTGGCGTCGCGGTGCCGCGCCTTTATCTCCTCGGCAACGGCGATGGCGGGGAAAATATGGCCGCCCGTGCCGCCCGTCGTCACAATCACTCGTCTCATGCGTCGGACCTCGCGGTTCTCGAAAGGTTCAAAAGCAACCCCACACAGATGAATGTCGCCAGGAGGCTGCTGCCCCCATAGCTGAAAAACGGCATGGGCAGCCCTTTCGGCGGGGCCACGCCCAGGACGACGGCCATGTTGAGTATCATGGAGAGCCCGAGCGAAAGCGCCAGCCCGAAGGCCGTCAACCGGTCGCGCAAATTTTCCTGCTGAAAGGCGACCCGCATGGAACGCCAGAAGAAAAGCCCGAGCAGCAGGAATATCAGCGTCATGCCGACAAACCCCAGTTCCTCGCCCGCTATGGCCATGATGAAATCCGTATGCGCATCGGGGAGGAAGAAGAGCTTCTGTTTGCTGTCGCCAAGGCCCGCGCCCCAGAGCCCGCCGGAGCCCAGAGCGTACAAGGACTGCACGAGCTGGTATCCTTCGTTCTGCGCGACCTTGAAAGGGTCCAGGAAGGCCAGGATGCGCCGGAAGCGATACGCTTCGTGCATGACCAGAAGGTATGCGCCGCCGCAGGCCAGGGCCGCCGAAATGATCAGGTAGATCAGCCGCGTCCCGCCGGCGAGGCACATGAAAAACAGGATCAGCAGCAGTACCGCCGCCCCGCCGAAATCCGGCTGCGTGAGCAATATAGCGCAAAAAATCCCGGTCACGGCGAAAGGCGGGATAACCCCGCGACTGAACGTTTTGATGATGGCCTGCTTCGTGCTCATGAAATAGGCGAGGTACAGCACCAGCGCGACCTTGGCGAATTCCATGGGCTGTAGGTTCACGGGACCGAGGGAAAGCCAGCGGTGCGCGCCCTTCACCTTGGCGGCGAGCGGCGTCAGGGTCAGGATGAGCAGGAAAAGCGCGGCGAACAAGATCGGATACTGCAGTTTGTAGAGAAGGCCGCGCGGGATGCTCATAATCCCGGCCATGAGCAGGATGCCGACGGCCGCGAAGGACAGCTGGCGCTTGAAAAAGTACAGAGGATCCGCGTAAACGCGCTCGGCCACGATACCGCTGGCGGAGAGAAGCGTCATAAGGCCCATGCAGAGCAATATGAGCGCAAGTCCAAGCAGCCAGAAATCCGGCCCGGTCCGTTGTATGTTCGCGTTCACGCTCTGCATTATCGCACCTGCGACGCTATGCGCCTGAAATCCGCTCCCCGGGCGGCGTAATTCGGGTACAAGTCAAAACTTGACGTGGCGGGCGCAAGCAGCACGGCATCGCCGGGAACCGCCAGGCCGCGCAGTTTGACGACCGCCTCTTCCAGGGTCGGCGACCAGGAAAGCGGGACCACGCCCTCCCAGGCTTTGGCGAACACCTCGCGGTTCGCCCCGAAAAGGCCGACCGCCTTCACTTTCCCGCGCAACAGATCCTTCATCCCCTCCAGGTCGCCGCCCTTGAAAACGCCGCCCGCCAGCAGCAGCACGGGGCGGTCCACACTCCGGAGGGCCATCTGCAACGCGCTGACGGTGGTCGCCTTGGAATCGTTGATATACGCCACGCCGTTCCACTCACCGACGAGCTCGAGACGATTGGGCAAGGGATCGAAGGCGGCGGCCGCGCGGCGCGCTTCCTCTTCCGTCACGCCGAAAACCGATGCGGCAAGATAGGCGGCTTCCAGGTTTGCCTTGTTGTGCGCGCCGAGCAGGCGCGTTTCCGGGAACCTGTCCGAGGCGGTGAAATACAGCGTCCGGGCCTTGACGGGATAGAGCGGGACCTCGTCTTCCAGCTCCGCGCCGAAGATGGCCACATCGTCTTCGGTCTGCTGCGCGAACAGGGAAAATTTCGCGTCAACATATTCGCGCATACTTTCGTGCTGGTCCAGGTGGTTAGGGCTGATGTTGAGCAACATGCCCACATGCGGCCGGAAGGTATCGCATCCCATGAGCTGGAAGCTGCTCACCTCCAGCACTATGACGTCTGCCTTCTTGCCGGAGAGCACATAATCCGAAAGGGGCGTGCCGATGTTGCCGCCCAGGAACACCTCTTTCCCGGCTTCCCGCAACATGGCGGCGGCGAGGCTCACCGTGGTCGTCTTGCCGCTGGTGCCCGTCACCGCAAGCACCGGCGAATCCACGAACCGCCAGGCCAGCTCCATTTCCGCCATGACCGGCGGACTGCCCGCCGCCTCAAGCATTCTGACAAGCCGGGTATAGGGCACGCCGGGGCTGGGCACGACCAGGGAGACGTCCTGGAAATGCCCGGGATCGTGCGGCCCGGTTATGATCTCGATGCCGATTCGCGCGGCGAGATCGAGCAGGCTCTGGCCGACTTTTTGCGGATCACGCTCCAGGAGGCGGACCCGGGCGCCTTTTTCCCGCAGGAGGTGCGCGGCGGCCTCACCCGAGGCGCCCGCGCCGATGACGGCGGCGAGGCTGCCGGGAACGATGGGATTTTGTTGCAACGTCGAACGCATGTTTCCTACCGCAATTTCAGAACCGACAAGGCCGCGAGGCCGAGCAGGATGGAGGTTATCCAGAAACGGATGATGATCTTGGACTCCGGGATGCCTTTCAGTTCAAAGTGATGATGCAGCGGGGCCATGCGGAAAAAGCGCTTGCCGCCGCTGAGTTTGAAATACCCCACCTGGACGATGACCGAGAGACTTTCCACCACGAAAAGCCCCCCGACCACCAGGAGGATGAGTTCCTGCTTGCAGAGCACGGCCAGAAAACCCAGCGAACCGCCGAGGGACAGGGAGCCCACGTCGCCCATGAATATCTGGGCGGGATAGGCGTTATACCAGAGAAACCCGAGGCCCGCGCCCACAAGCGCGCCGCAGAAGACCGTCACTTCGCCGATGCCCGGCACGTGGGGTATTTGCAGATACCTGGCGATCTGCACGTTACCCGCGACGTATATGAACACCGCGAAGCAGATGCTCGCCACAACCGTCGGCCCTATGGCGAGACCGTCCAGCCCGTCCGTGAGGTTGACGCCGTTCGACGCCCCCACGAGCACCAGAACCGCGAACGGCAGGTAAAACCAGCCGAGATCCGGCACGACCTTCTTGAAGAAGGGCACGGCCAGTTGCGTGAATTTCACAAGCTCTTCGCCCTGGGCGACAACCTCGCGGCTCTGGGCGATGTCCTGGCGCACGGCGTACAGCAACGCCAGGGCGAGGAGGGAAACGACGAGCTGGCCGAAAAGCTTGGCCCGCGCGGAAAGCCCCTTGTTGTTGCGGCGCAGAATTTTCAGGTAGTCATCCAGGAACCCCACGAAGCCGAACCCGAGAAAAACAAACAGGATCAGCCAGACGTGCGGGTTGGTGAGATCCGCCCAGAACAGCACGCTGACGACCAGGGAAAAGGCGATCAGGATACCGCCCATCGTCGGGGTCCCGCTTTTTTGCAAATGCGCTTTCACGTCCTCATGCACGTATTGCCCGAACTTGATGCGTTGGAGCAGCCGGATGAACCAGGGCCCGACCACGATGGTGATGATGAGCGCGGTCAGCAGCGCCCAGACCGACCGGAAGGTGATGTAGCGGAACACGTTGAATACGGCGATCTCCGAACTCAACGGATACAGAAGATTATACAACATCAGCCTTCCCCTTTTCCTTCGCGCCCATGCCGGGCATGGCGGTGAAGGCCGCCACCAGTTCCTCGAGTTTGTTGCTGCGCGAGCCCTTGAACAGTATCACGCCCGAATGCGGGGCCACGGAAAGAATGGCCGCCAGAAAAGAGGCCGCGTCGCCCACATGCGCGAAGTGCCCGGCGTACCCGGCGTCAAAAAGGCCGCGCCGCACGGATTCTCCCTGCCCGCCTTTCCATATGACGGCCTTCGGGGCGAGTGCCGCCGCATGGCGTCCCAACTGGTAGTGGTACCGCGGGCTTTCCGGTCCCAGTTCCCTCATTTCGCCAAGCACCAGCAGCAATTCGCCGTGCCGGTCCTTTGCCATGTCCGCCGCCGCGTCCACCATGCGTTGCATGGACAGGGGGTTGGCGTTGTAACTGTCATCGATCAACAGCAGATTTTCGGTTTCGCTAAGCGTGAACCGCTGGGCGGGAAGCGAGGCGGCTTCAAACCCGGCCGCTATCTCGGGCGCGGTAAGGCCCAGGGAATGCGCCACCGCGCCGACGGCCGCCACATTTTCCGCGCCGTAGGCGCCGAGAAACGGCGCGTTAACGGTCACGGATTCGCCGTCCAGGAACAGGTGGAAATTGCCCCGGTCCAGCCCGGCTGCCCCGAGGTAGGAGGCGAAATACAATTCCTCCACGTCCTCGGCGGAAAAATAGGTGACGTCCGCGTCATACGCCCTGGCTTCGCGCTCCAGCTCGGGATAATCCGCGCTCACGACGCCAAGGCCCTTGTTCGCGAGGTAGGCGAGAAGGCGCGCCTTGTAGTGGGCGACCCCCCTGTCTCCGAGTTCCTGCACGTGGCCGGCCCCGGCGTTGAGGATAAGGGCCACGTCCGGCCGCAGGATGGCGCCGAGTTCGTCCATGTCGTGCGGGCGGCTGATGCCTACCTCCATGACCCAGTACGCCGCATCCGCCGACGCGTTCATCATGCTGAGGGGCAGGCCGATCTGGTTGTTCAGATTGACCGGGTTTTTGGCGGTTTCCCCGACGACGCCCAGGACCGACGCAAGGGTTTCCTTCACCGAGGTCTTGCCGGATGTTCCGGTTACGCCGACGACCACGCCGGTGGCCGTGCCCCGGTGAACCGAGGCTATCGCGGCCATGGCGGCGGCGACATCGGGGACGACCAGGACCGGAGCCGCGATCTTCTTCGCCTTCCTGCCCGTGAACGGATTGCGCGAGCCGATGATCGCCAGGGCGCCTTTTTCCACCGCGGCCGTGGCGAAATCATGGCCGTCCGCGCGTTCGCCCGGCAAACAGAAAAAAAGGTTCCCTTTCCTGACCTGCCGGCTGTCGATGGCCGCGCCGGTGGGATTGGCCATGGCGTCTTCGGGCCGCATCCCCACGCACACGGTGCCGAGCAGGCGGCTTATGTCCAATAGGTTCATGTGCATCCGAGAAGCTCCCTCACAACCCGCTGGTCGCTGAAAGGATACCGGGTGTCCCCGATGATCTGATACGGCTCATGCCCCTTGCCCGCGATGAGAAGGGCGTCGCCGGGCTTCACGATATCAAGGGCCGCGGCGATGGCCTTTTTACGGTCCGCCTCTTCGATGACCCGCCGCGCCCCGGCAAGACCCGGCCGCACGTCCGCCATGATGGCCAGCGGCTCCTCGCGCCGTGGGTTGTCCGACGTGAGCACCACCACATCGGAAAGGGCCGCGGCCGCTTCGCCCATAAGCGGGCGCTTCGTGCGGTCACGGTTGCCGCCGCAGCCGAAAACCGTCACGACGCGTTCGAATTTCGCCCCGCGCAAGGCTTGCAACGCCTTTTGCAGCGCGTCCGGCGTGTGCGCGTAATCGACAAAAACGGACAATCCGCAGGGGTTGGCGATGCGTTCAAGCCTCCCCGGGACGCCGCTGAAAGTTTCCAGCGCCCGAAGCGCCGACCTGCCGAACCCGAGCGCCAGCGACATCGCCTGCGCGCCCATGAGATTCGCGGCGTTGAATTCTCCGACCAGGGGGCTGTGCAGGTCCCAGGCATCGCCGCCGTAGGCCATTTGCAGGCGCAACCCGTCGCGGCCCTGTTCCAGGATCGTTCCTTGCACTATCCTCTCGCCGCCGCGTTTCAGGGAAAACCCGAGTATGGCGTCATTGGCCGCGAACAGCCGTTCGCCGTAAGGATCATCCACATACACGGCCAGGGCCGCGCCGGGCGCGGCAAGGCCGCCGTTCTCCCGGCCGGTGAACAACCGCGCCTTGGTGGCGAAATAGTCTTCCATGTCGCGGTGGTAGTCGAGATGGTCCTGGCTCAGGTTGGTAAATAACGCGCCGGCAAAGGCAAGGCCCGCGATCCTGTTCTGGTCGATGGCATGGGAGGATACTTCCATCAGGGCGATATCCGCGCCGGCGCCTTGCATGGACGCCACCATGGAGTGGAGGGCGAGGCAGTCGGGCGTGGTCAGCGGCGACGCTTCCTCATGCCCCGGCCAACGGTATTCCACCGTGCCGATAACGCCCGGCGTTTTCCCGGCGGCCTTGGCGACGGCTTCCAGGAGATAGGCGGACGTCGTCTTCCCGTTCGTACCGGTAATGCCGACAATCGCGACCTTCGAACGTCCGGTGCCGTAATACGCTGCGGCCAGTTCGCCGAGAGCGGCGCGCGTATCCTCCACCAACGCGACGCCGATCGCGCCGGGAGCGATTTCCCGCACGCGGACCGCGTCAAAAACGGCCCGGGTGCAAACGACGTACGAGACGCCGGCCCGCACGGCGTCCGCGAGGTACGCCGCCGCGCCGGTATAGTCCGGCCCGCCGGGCCTCAGCGGGGCGGCCTTCGGCAACGAAACAAAAATGTCGCCCTTCCCGGCCTTGCCCGAATGGGTGCTGATGGAAGCCGCTCGATCCCCGGCCAGGGGAACCAGATATTCCAGGCCCGTCATGGTGACGCTCATGAATTGCCTCCCAGCCAGAGGGTGTAGGTGGCCTTTTTGTCGGCCGAAAGCGGCAGGCCCGGTTCCGGCTCCTGGCGGATGACCACGGTCCCCTCGCCCCTGATTTCCGGGACGATGCCCCTGCGGGCGAAATTTTCCACCGCCTTGCGCACGCTCAGCCCGGTAACCGCAGGAACCGTGTTATCCCGCGTTCCGGCCTGGGCCGCGTTCACCAGTTGCGCCCCCGGCCGCGAACGGTCGGCGGTCGGCGGGGCCGCCGGCGGATCGGCCGCGGGTTCGCCGCTTTCGGTCGCGTCCGCCGTCGCCAAGATCCGCTTCTGCCGCTCGAACTCGAGGAGCGCCTGGACCGGCGTGCTTTCCGGCAACAGGCCGTGATACGCCATGGTATGCAACGCCACGTTCTTGAAAATCGGCGCGGCCACGACGCCGCCGTACTGGTTTTTTTCCGGCTCGTCGAGCAGGACAATGACCAGATAGCGGGGTTCCTCCACGGGCACCATGCCGACGAAGGAGGCAACCCGCCCCTCGCCGTAGCTTCTGCCGCTCGCTTTCTGGGCCGTCCCGGTCTTGCCGCCGACAACCAGCCCATCGATGCGGGCCCGTCTTCCGGTTCCGCCGGTATCCTCCACGGCCGCGCGCAGCATCTCCCGCACCTGCCGCATGACGTCCGCCGAAAATATCCGTTCGGGTTCCGGGGCCGCTTCGTCATCGGCGGATCCGGGCGCGGGCAGCACGAGGCGCAAATTCTTTTTCACCCCGTCGTTGGCGAGACAGAGATAGGCCTGGGCCATCTGGACGATCGTGGCCGAAAAACTCTGCCCGAACGACGCGGACGCGAGGTCCACCTCGGTCCACTGTTTGACCCCCCGCAGGAGGCCCTTGTTTTCACCGGCGAGAGGCAGCCCGGTTTTACTCCCGAACCCGAGCCGGGTCAGGTATTGCGTGTACTTGAGGGCGCCGAGGTCGAGCCCGATTTTGGCCGACCCTATGTTGCTGGATACTTTCAGGATATCCTTCGCGGGGAGGATATCGTGCGGGCCGGTGTCGCGGATGACCCGGTCATGCAGCTTCCACCTGCCCTTCTCGCAGTCGTATTCCGAATCCGGCGTGATGACGCCTTCCTGCAACGCCGCCGCCATCAGAAACGGTTTGACCGTGGATCCCTGTTCCAGGGCGTCCATGGCCGTTTTGTTCCGGCGGGTAAACTGGTCGGCGTCGCCCGGGCTGTTGGGGTTGAAAAACGGATATTCCGCCCAGGCCAGGATGTCGCCGCTCGGCACGTCAACCACCATGCAGGCGGCCCAGCGCGCGCCAAAGGCCTCCACCCCCCGCGAAAGGGCGGATTCCGCGAAAAACTGCACCTGGGTGTCGATGGTCAGGGTCAGGTTCTCGCCGGTGAGGTCGCCGATGTCGGCGGTTTCGCCGGAATATATCCGGCGCCCGGCGGCGTCGCGCTGCAACACCCGGCGTTTGCGCTGGCCGGAAAGAGCGTCGTTGAACGCCAGCTCCAACCCTTCTATTCCCTTCTCGTCCACGTTCACGAACCCGAGGAGTTGTCCGGCGAGCTGCTTGAACGGGTACACCCGCTCATACTCGCGCAGAAGATAGACGCCCGGGACCGACGCCTGGCGTATGGTTTCGGCGGCTCGCGGATTTATCTTACGCTCAACCCACGTAAAGGCGCGCTTTTTATCGGTCACCAGCTTCCTGGCCTTGGGCGCCGGGATACCGAGGCT
>JAJBSY010000265.1:0-8452 GCA_020861205.1 Deltaproteobacteria bacterium
ATACGACAATACTACCTCTCTAACAGAGAAGAATTATTGTATTTATAAGAGAAGGTATCGAAAGCTTAAAAAAATCTAAAATTAGTCTAAAAAGCCGTTTCCACGGGCTTTTTCTTTTTCCGGATGAACCTGGTGAAGAGCTGTTGCAGGCGGTCGAGATAAATGTAGTAAACCGGCGTGAGATACAGGGTGAGCAGCTGGGAGACCAGCAGCCCTCCGACCACGGCCAGCCCGAGCGGTTGGCGGGATTCCGCCCCGGCGCCGTGCCCGAACGCGATCGGCAGGCACCCCATGAGCGCCGCCATGGTCGTCATCATGATGGGCCGGAAGCGGATCACGGCGCCGTCGTAAATGGCCTTTTCCGGCTCTAGAGATTCTTTACGCTGAGCTTCCAAGGCGAAATCGATCATCATGATGGCGTTTTTCTTCACGATCCCGATCAGCATTATGATGCCCACAAAGGCGTATATGTCGAGATCCTTGCCGAACACGAGCAGGGTTATAAGCGCGCCCACCCCTGCGGACGGCAGCCCGGAAAGAATGGTCACCGGATGAATGAAACTTTCGTACAGGATGCCCAGCACGATGTAGATGACCAGGATGGCCAGGATCATAAGGATCCAGAGGTTGGCGAAGGAGTCCTGGAAGGCCTGGGCCGTGCCCTGGAACATGGTGGAAACCGAGGCGGGCAGCTCGTTGGCGGCCAGCGCGTTCACCGCGTCGACCGCCTGGCCGAGGGAATAGCCGGGCGCGAGGTTGAAGGAAACGGTCACCGACGGCAGTTGCCCGCTGTGGTTGACGGACATGGGGCCGACGCCCGTCCTGGTGCTGACCAGGGTCGACAGGGGCACGAGCTGGCCGCTTTTGCTCCTGACGTACAGGAGTTTCAGGGCCTCGGGGTTGCGCCTGTATTCCGGATCGACCAGCAGAAGCACGGAATAGTCGTTGGTCGCCGCGCGGATGGAAGAGACTTCCCGGGTGCTGTAGGCCGAAGACAGGGCGTCCTCGAGCTGTCCGGCGGTAATTCCCAGGGCCGAGGCCTTGTCCCGGTCGATGCTGATGAGCACTTCGGGGTTGCTTATCTGAAGGTCCGTCGCGACGTCCACCACGTGCGGCAGGGCGCGCACTTTTTCCAGGAAGGAATCCGCGTTGGCATAGAGATCCGCCGTGTTGGGGCTCTGCATGGTAAACTGGTAGAGGCTTTTGGTCGATGAGCCGCCGATGCGGATGGAAGGCGGAATGGAAGGATACGCCTTAATTCCCGGCACCTGGGAAAATTTTTGGCGCAGGCGGTGGATGATGGCCGATGCGTGTTCCCGTCCGGACTTGGGCGTCAGGCGCAGGACGATGGTCCCGGAGTTGCCGAAGGGTTGCGCGCCGGAAGGACCAACCACGGACATGTAGCCTTCCACCGTGGGCTCGGCCGCGATGATCGCCACCAGTTCCTGCTGGTGGCGGGCCATGTTCTCGAAGGAGGAGCCTTGCTGCCCCTCGGTCTGGATGACGATGCGGTCGTTGTCTTCCAGGGGAATAAAGCCCTTCGGGACGATGACGAACAGAAAGGCGGTCAGGAAGAGGATGCCCACCGACAGGAGAAGCATGACGCCTTTATGGCGCAGCGTGATCTCCAGAGTTTTTTTATACAAATTCAGCCAGGCGTCGAAAACGCGCTCCATGAAGCCGGAAAGCCCCTGCTGCATCCTGGCGTGGTTCATGGGCGTCAGGAAACGGCCGCACAACATCGGGGTAAGGCTCAGCGAGACGAAGCCGGAAAAGAGGATCGCCGTCATGACCGTGACCGCGAACTCGTAAAACAGCCTGCCCACGATGCCGCCCATGAACAGGACGGGGATGAACACGGCCGTGAGCGAAATGGTCATGGACAGGATGGTGAAGCCGATCTCCCGGGAACCTTCGTACGCCGCCTGGAGGCGCGTCTTTCCCGCTTCCATATGGCGGACGATATTTTCGAGCATGACGATGGCGTCGTCCACCACGAAGCTGACGGCGAGCGTCAGCGCCATCAGGGTCAGGTTGTTCACGGAAAACCCGAGAACCTGCATGACCGCGAAGGTGCCCACGACCGAGAGGGGCACGGCCAGGCTGGGGATAACCGTGGCCGTGAAGTTGCGCAAAAACAGGAAGATGACCAGGATGACGAGGGCCACGGTCAGCATCATGGTGAACTGGACGTCCCGCACGGATTCCCGGATGGACTTGGAGCGGTCGTAGGTGACGGTCATGTCGATGGCCGCCGGCACCTGGTCGCGCAGAGACGGGAGCATGGCCTTGATGGCGTCCACCACCGCCACGGTGTTGGACCCCGGTTGCCGCTGGATGGCGAGGGTCACGCCCGGCACGCCGTCGAACCAGTTTTTGCGGCGGTCGTTTTCCACGGAATCGACGGCTTCGCCGATTTCCCGGATACGCACGGGGGCTCCGTTGCGCCAGGCCACGATCAGCGGCTGGTAGGCGGCGGCGTCCATGAGTTTCCCGGAACTTTGGATGGTATATTCCGTGTACGGCCCGGTCACCGACCCTACCGGGAGGTTGACGTTGCCGTTTCGCAGGGCGTCCGCCACCTCGTCGATGCCGATCTGCTTCGCGGCGAGAGCCTGCGGATCCACGTGCACGCGCACGGCGTACTTTTGCGAACCGTAGACGACGACCTGGGCCACCCCGTCGATCATGGACAGGCGTTGGCCGATGAAATTCTCGCCGTACTCGGTCACGTCCGAGAGACTCATGGTCTTGGAGGACAGGGAGAGGTAGAACACCGGCGCGTCCGCCGGGTTCACCTTCCGGAAGCTCGGCGGGTTGGTCATGTCCGAGGGAAGCCGCCGCTGGACGCGGGAAAGGGCGGACTGCACATCCTGCGCGGCGGAGTCGATATCGCGGCTGAGCGCGAACTGCAACGTGATGCGGGTCGTGCCCTGGCCGCTTACCGAGGTCATGGAGTCCAGCCCCGCGATGGTGGAGAATTCCTTTTCAATGGGCGTGGCGACCGAGGTGGCCATGGTGTCGGCGTTGGCCCCTGACAGGTCGGCCGTCACCTGGATGGTGGGAAAGTCCACCGTGGGGAGGTCGGCGACGGGCAGCAGCCGGTAGCCGATGCTTCCGGCAAGAAGGATGGCGAACATGACCAGGGTGGTGGCCACGGGGCGCCGGATGAAAATCGCCGAAATGTTCATTCCGCACCGGCCCCGTCCGGTTTCCCGGAAGGCGCGTTTGCGGGGCTGCCGTCGGCCCGGCGTTCGACGACCGGGACGCCCGCCGCGAGGTTGAGCTGCCCGTCGAGAACGACGCGTTCGCCTTCTTTCAGGCCGTCCTCGACCATCATCTCGTTTTCCGTGATGAACCGGGCTTTGACCGGCCGAACCTGGGCCTTGTCCTCCGCGTCCACCACGTACACATACTGGCCTATGATGCCCTCAAGCACGGCGGAGGCGCTGATGACGAGAGCGTCGGGAATGGTGGCCAGGTCCAGGGTCACCCGGGCGAACTGGCCGGGCCAGAGCTTGAGATCCTTGTTGTCGAAGGTCGCTTCCAGCTTGATGGTGCCGGTCGTAACGTCAACGGCGTTATCGATGCTGCTTAGCCGGCCCGTGGAGGCAGTCTTTGTGAATCCTTCGGGGGTCGCGGTCACCGCGATCGGCCCGAGGTGAAACTGGGCCATGATCTCGGGAAGATAGCGTTCCGGGACGGCAAAGCTGATTTTGGCGGGCGCCAGGGTATTGATGACCAGCAGGGTACGCTCGTCGTTGGGTTTGACCACGTTGCCCTCGTCAAGGAACACCTCGCCGATCCGCCCTGAGACGGGAGCCTTGATGGTCGCGTATTCCAGCTGGAGCTTCGCCGAGGCGAGAGAGGCCTGATCCTGGGCCACCAGGGCCCGCTGGGAATTGGCGTTGGCGACCGCCTGGTCATACTGTTCCCGGCTGATGGCGTCCTGGCGGACCAACCGTGAAAAGCGGGCTTGATCCTCCTCGGCTTTTTTGAGCAGGACCCGGTTGCGCAAAAGCCGCGCCTCCACTTCCCTGACGGCCGCTTCATACGGCCGGGGGTCGATCTGGAACAAAACCTGGCCTTTGAGGACGTCCTGGCCGGATGAAACCGGAACTTGCGTGATCTGTCCCCCCACCTGGGGTTTGACGGCCACGCTGGCCGCGGCCTGCACGTTGCCCACGGCGTCCAGCGTGCGCGGAACGTCGCGCAGCGCGACCCTGGCGGTTATGACCGGCGCCGCCCGAACCTGGCCGGCGGTCTCTTTACCGCCGTCTCCGCAGGCGGAAAGCGAAGCGGCGAGGAGGCCGCAGAACAGGGCGACGGCGGGACGGGAAAACGAGTGGAAAAAAATCATCAAATACCGCTTTGCTGGTGTTAGGAGTAGCATCCGCACCTATACCGCTTTACCGCCGAAGCGTCAAATGTATTAGAGCGCCAGCGGTGTTGTTTGCTCCCCCCCCGGGCGGATGGCGATTGCGATTTTACCGCTCCGGGCGTATGCTGGGATGAGGGATGGAGAAGGGGCCCGCCCGTTGTGGGCGCAAGTCATCTTCCGTCCGGGAGGTCGGTATGAGCGACGAAACGGGAACGCCCGGAAAAAAGCTGTGGACCCAGATTCCGGTTGCGATTTTGTGCCTCTCGGTTTTTTTGGCGATCCTGTTGGCGGACGGCGGCGGTATGCGGTACCTCGGGCCGGGGAAAGCGGAACGTGACCGCAAAAAACAGGCGTGGCTCGCCAACCGCACTCTTCTCACGTTGCAGCTTGCCAAGTGTCAACGGTATAAAAGCAGCGCGAATGACGCGTACATCTGCGGCGGCTCCAGCCTGATTTACCAAAGCCTGGCAAGCAGCGGCGACTGCGAGCTCGCGCGGGAAGCCGCGCGCGAGCTGGGCATCGCCGCGCGCGATTTCACGATTCCGCTCAAGCCCACTCCGAAGCCGGCGTCGGGTACATAGGGGCCGGGTCCGCATACAGTTCCTCGGGCCGTTCCGCCGGCCTCCCGGCGGCAAAGTGCACGGGGGCAGGGAGGGATTTCTTCGCCCTCTTGCCGCGGAGCCACGGAGGACGGCCGGGGAAAAGGTTCAGACTTTCCGCCCTACAATCTGCACGAGGTTGAAGTATTTGTGCGCCCCGGCCTCCATCATGCGCCTGTCGTTTTGGGCGTAGGGATTGGAAGTTTTGAGCCAGTCTTCCCAGGCCTGCTTGCAGCAGTCCATTTCCCGGGCCTCGATAATCGCTATGCCGGGCTCTTTTTCCCACAGCGCCCGCCACCAGTCGCGGGAATAAAAATACCAGTCCGGGGCCCAGAAGGGCTGTAGTTCCTCCGGCAGCCGCCCTTCGGGAAAGTCTTGGGTGAATCCGGGCACGGCGACCGCGACAAACCCGTCTTTTTTCACGAACGGCAGAAGTTTGGGCAACATGGTTTCGTTGGCGCCGTAGTATTGATACGAATCGACGCTTACGAGCATGTCGAAATACTCATGGGCGAACGGCAGTTCTTTGGTGGCATCGACCAGGAAAGGGAATATCTTCGCGTCAAGCCCCAGGCTTGCGAAGCGTTTCGCGTTTTCGCCGGGGGAAATCCACAAATCGGCCGCGAATACCGTCACGCCGTATTTTTCCGCAAGCAAAACGGAAGAAATACCCATCCCGCACCCCAGGTCGAGGATACGCATCCCGGGGGCCAGCGGGAGGAAGGAGGCCAGCTCTTCCGTGATGCGCATGGCGTTCGGGCCCATCATGGTATCACGCAGAAAGTTCATGTCGTACTGGTCGGTAAACGGTGTATGCATCGTTTCTTTTCCTTGTTGTAACGGTTTGTTGACCCCATACTACGCCGTAGGCCGTGACGCGCCATCCCATTTCCGGTTTCGGAAAAGAAAAAGCGCCCCGGCCGAAAGTCGGGGCGCCCGGATGCTAACCGTTTTCAGCGGCGTTGATTATCTTGTATATCGCCTTTTCCGACAAAAAGTACTGGCTCGCCAATTCGGCTACCGGACAACCGGCCCGGCGTTTTGACAGAATCTCCCTGTTGCGGGCCCGAAGCGTTTGCCGTGTTTGCGTGTTCGCGCCCCAGGGTTGTTTCTTGTCGCTCCTGCGCGGTATGTAGATATATTCGCCGTCTATATACTGCTGCACCGCGAGCAGCAGGGTATGCGGCAATACGTCGGTCGCTTTTTTATAGCTCATTATGCTCCTCCTAACGGGGTATCAGGATCGAGCAAGAGCCATTGCCTAAAAAATATGAAAGTACGCAATAGCCCTTGCTATGCGTAACGAACGGTATCCGGTGCGCTAAACATACGAATCTCTCCGTTAAACGTTGTTGTTTGCCGTGGTTCGCGGCACGGGGACCGGGGTACCGGGAAACGCGGCCTTATTCGCCGCCGATCAGCGCCTTTGCGAACTGCTCCCCGTCAAAAGGACGGAGGTCTTCCATCTTTTCGCCCAGCCCGATGTAGGTGATGGGGATGGCGAACTGCATTGCCACCGCCGCCACGATGCCGCCCTTGGCGGTGCCGTCGAGCTTGGTGAGGATGATTTCGTCGACCCCGGCGGCTTCCTGGAACAGTTTCACCTGGGAAAGGGCGTTCTGCCCGGTGGTGGCGTCAATGACCAGGACGGACCGGTGCGGCGCGCCGGGGTGCTTCCTGCCCAGCACCCGCCGGATCTTGGCCAGTTCCTCCATCAGGTTGGCCTTGGTATGCAGGCGGCCGGCCGTATCGACCAGGAGCAGGTCAACCCCGTCTTCCACGGCCCTTTCCACCGCTTCGTACGCCACCGCCGCCGGGTCGGCGTTGGCGCCCTTGGCGTAGAACGATGCGTCCACGCGTTTCGCCCAAATTTCAAGTTGTTCCACGGCGGCCGCCCGGAACGTGTCCGCTGCCGCGATGAGCACCGTTTTACCCTGCATCCGGGCGCGGTAGGCAATTTTGGCGATGGTGGTGGTTTTGCCCACCCCGTTCACGCCGATGACCATGACCACTTCCGGCGGCGTCACGGCCTGGATGCGTTTGCGGGGCGTAAACACGGCCGCGAGTTCTTTGAAGAGAAGGGAGCGCAGGGCGGCCGGGTCCGTCACCTCCTCCCGGTACGCGCGTTTTTTCAGCCGGGAGACGAGTTCCTGGGAAGACGCAACGCCCACGTCCGCGATGATGAGCAGTTCCTCGAGCTCTTCCCAGAGCGCGTCGGAAATGACGGCATGGGACGCGAACAGGGAATCGAGGCCGCGCCCGAGCTGCTCGCGGGTTTTGGCGAGGCTGTCGGAAAGTTTCAGGAGCAGGCGGCTCTTTTCGTCTTCCTCGTCTTCAAGGTCCAGGGCAAGGGCCAGGCGGTACTGGAGCTCGGACCGGAACTCGTCCACGCGCACGTACCCCATGTCGGCGAGCCAGGAGGAGAAGGAGGCGATAAACGAATCCTTCTCGTTCTCCGGCACCTCCAGGGCGTCAAACAAAAACCCCAGCCGCTCCCAAAGAGCGGGGCCGGCCTCGGCGATTCCCCGCAGCACCAGGGACAGCCACACGGAAAGACGCGGTTCCGCCTCCCGCAGGGCGAGGGTCAGGGAATTACGCCAGTCTTCCGCCGCGTCGCCCGCGGCTTGCTGCGCGGGGGGGTGGCCGGGATCCGGCGCGTTCCCGCCCGGTCCCGGTCCCCAGAGTTTTTTGATGGATGAGAAAAAGCCCATGCGGTTACTTCAGGCACTTTTCCAGGGCGGCCACAAGCCGGTCCACGTTTTCGGGGCGGGCTGTATGGCCCATGAGGCCGATACGCCAGATTTTCCCCGCCAGGGGGCCGAGCCCCGAGCCGATTTCGATATGGAATTCGTTCAAGAGGCGGCTGCGCACGGCCGCTTCGTCCACGCCCGCCGGGATCGTCACGGCGTTCAGTTGCGGCAGACGGTAGCCTTTCTCCACGAAGAAGGAGATGCCGAGTTTTTCGAGCCCCTGCCCCAGGCGTTCGTGCATGGCCTGGTGGCGGGCGAAAGCTGCGGGCAGGCCCTCTTTCAGGACGGTGTCGAGCGCCGCATACAGCCCATAGAGCATGTTGATGGGCGCGGTGTGGTGATAGGCGCGGCTTTTGCCTTCCCAGTACTGGATTATCATGGAAAGATCCAGGTACCAGTTGGGCACCTTGGTCTTGCGGGCCTTGAGCTTTGCGACGGCCCTGTCGGAAAGGGAAACGGGAGCCAGCCCCGGAGGGCAGGAAAGGCATTTCTGGGTGCCGCTGTAGAGGGCGTCGCATGCCCATTTGTCCATTTCCACGGGAATGCCGCCGAGGCTGGTGACGCAGTCCACCAGGTACAGGGCCCCCGTTTCCTTGACCAGCTCGCCGATTTCCATGACAGGGTTGCGCACGCCCGTTGAAGTTTCCGCATGGATCACGGCCACGATGGCGTAGGGGCCCTTTTTCAGCTGTTCGGCCACGGCTTCGGGCTTGACCGGAGTG
>JAJBSY010000265.1:8462-15925 GCA_020861205.1 Deltaproteobacteria bacterium
CCGGAGTGCCCCATTCGAACTCGATGACGTCGACGTCCGCGCCGAGGCGCTCGGCCACGTCCTGCATCCGTTTGCCAAACACGCCGTTGATGATGACAAGGACGCGGTCGCCTTTTTCCACCAGGTTCACAAAGCAGGTCTCCATGCCGGACGAGCCGGTGCCGGACATGGGGATGGTGCAGTTGTTCCGGGTGTTCATGACCGTCTGCAACTGCTCTTTGATGGCGTCCATGATCTTGATGAAGTAGGGGTCGAGGTGCCCGATGGTGGGCTTGGCGAGCGCCGCGTAAACTTCGTCAAACACGCAGGAAGGGCCGGGACCCATAAGCAGGGTCGGTTTGAGACCGTCGAGAAGATTCGCCATAATGCTGTCTCCTGAAGAGCGTCGGGTTAATGATCGTGTCCGCTTGTTGTGCCCCAAATACGGAATGATGGCAATACGGTGAGCGGCGTGGTAGCGCCTCAATTCGCTTGATACGCCGTCAGACCCGTCCCGCGCGAAGCGCGTGTATGTCCTGATACACTACGCTCCGCTAAGAACCCGCCTGTCTTGTCCGAAGTCACATTGAGGCACTACCGGCGGCGTTATGGGAACATGCGTGATGATAGTTTATGCGAGCGGAGCCGCCGGATGTGAAAACGCGGGGCGCGTCGCGAACGGAACACACGCGACACGCCCGAAAACCGGGAAGAGGCGCCGGTTTAGCGCACGACCCCGCGTTTGAGCAGGTTGTCGAAGTATTCGACGGTCCGGGTCAGCCCGTCCCGTAACTGGGTCCTGGGTTCCCAGCCATACCGCGATTTTGCGATCTCGATATCGGGCCGGCGTTGTTTCGGGTCGTCCGCGGGCAAGGGTTCGTGGCTGATGCCGGACCCGGATCCCGTAATGTCGATGATATTTTGCGCCAGTTCCAGCATGGAGAATTCGCCGGGGTTGCCCATGTTCATTGGCCCGGTGAAGTCGCCCTCGTCATCCATGAACAGCACCATCAGGCGGATGAGATCCTCCACGAAACAGAACGAGCGGGTCTGGCTTCCGTCGCCGTAAATGGTGATGGGTTGCCCCTTGAGGGCCTGCATGATGAAATTGGAGACCACCCGGCCGTCGTTCGGGTGCATGTAGGGGCCGTAGGTGTTGAATATCCTGCCGACCTTGATGCGCAGGCCCGTCTGGCGGTGGTAGGCGAACATGAGCGCTTCGGCGCAGCGTTTGCCCTCGTCGTAACAGGAACGCGGGCCGATGGGGTTGACCTTTCCCCAGTAGCTTTCCGTTTGCGGATGAACCTCCGGGTCTCCGTATATCTCCGAGGTGGAGGCCTGAAAGATCGGAATCTTCAGCCGCTTGGCGAGCCCCAGCACGTTGATGGCCCCGTGGACGCAGGTCTTGATGGTCTGGACCGGGTCGACCTGGTAATGCACGGGAGACGCGGGACAGGCCAGGTTGAAGATGGCGTCCACTTCCACCACCAGCGGCAGCGTGACGTCGTGGCGCAGGAATTCGAAATTGGGGTTGCCGAAGAATTCCGCGATATTGTCGCGTGTGCCCGTAAAAAAATTGTCCACGCAGAGCACTTCGTCACCGCGGTCGAGCAGGGTCTTCGCGAGGTGCCGGCCGAGGAATCCCGCGCCGCCCGTAACCAGAATCCGTTTTTTCAAATGCATACGGTCCCCCATGCGTGTCGTGTTTTGCCCGGAAACCCTTCGGGGGAGCGGACAATATTCCGCCCGGCCGCTCGGGGCCGAGAAAAAATCTGGTGCGCCGGCGATGCGGCCCCCGGATCATGCCCCGCTTTGCAGCGCATGCCCGGCGCGGTTCACGGCTGTCAGGCCGCCGGCCACGGCTCGGGTGTTTTTCCGCCCCATCGAGTCAAGCACGCGCTGGGCTTCAAAGGCCCGCAGGCCCGTATTGCATACCAGCACGAGCGGCAAATCCGGCGGCAGTTCGCGGGCCTTGTCGCGCAGCATGTCCTGGGGCACGTTTTTCCAGTACCCGGGATGTGCCCCCACCAGGGCTGCCGCGCTGCGCGGGTCGCGCACGTCGAGAAAGCACGCCTCGCCGTCCGCCCGCTTATCCCACAAATGCATGAACTCGTCCACATCCATGGTCCGGCTGCGGCCCTCCAGGGCGTTTTCCGCCACGTTGCCGGCCACGTTGAGCACGTCCATGGCGGACGCGAAGGGCGGAGCGTAGACGACCTCCAGGTTGCCGACATCCGCCACCGTGCCCCCGGAAGCAAGGAGCGGAACCACGGCATTGATGCGGGCCACGAGCCCGTCGCCCGAAGCCCCCATGCCCTGGATGCCCAGGACGCGCCGCGTGGAGCGGTCCGCCACCAGTTCGAGCGCCATCATGGCATGGTCCGGGTAAAAATGCGCCCGGTCCACCTGCTCGACATGCACGGAAACGGCGTCGAACCCGGCCTTTTGCGCCTGCCGAAGGGTGAGCCCCGCGCCGGATACCGACTGGGAGAACAGTTTGACCCCCCAGGACCCGACGGCGCCGCGGAACGTGGCGCAACCGCCCGCAAGGTTGGTGCCGATAACCCGGCCCTGGCGGTTGGCCTGGGAACCGAGCGCGAACCAGCCCGGTTTGCCGGTCACCAGGTTGGTGACGGCCGCGCAATCGCCGCCGCTGTAAATGGAAGGGTCGGACGTACGCAAATGCTCGTCCACGATGATCAGGCCGGTCTCCGTCATTGCCAGGCCCGCTTGCGCCGCCAGGGCCGTTTCCGGGGAAACGCCCGCGGCCATGATCACCAGGTCGGCTTCTATCGTACGCTTATCGGTAACGACGCGTTTTACCTCGCCGTTCTCACCCTCGAAGCGGAGAACCTTTTCCCCGCACAGGACGGCGACCCCGTTTTGTTCCAGGTCCCGCGCCGCCATGGCGGCGAGCAGGGGGGAGACGTTGGCGGGAAGAATCTGGTCCGCGAGTTCCACGACCGAAACCGGCAGACCCCAGAGATCCGCCAGGCCAACGGCCATTTCCAGGCCGATGAACCCGCCGCCCACGACAACGGCCGCCTGGACCCCGCCACGGGAGACCGCGTTCTTGATACGCTCGGCGTCGTCCAGGTCGGCGGCGGCGGTCACGCCCAAAAGATCGATTCCCGGTATGGGGGGCATCTTGGCGCGGCTGCCCGTCGCCAGGACCAGCCTGTCGTAAGAAAGCTCCCGGACCTCGAGGGTTGCCAGGTCTTCCATGCGCAGGCGCTTCCGGGCCCGGTCAACGGCAATGACCTTGGTGCGGGTAAGCGCGTTCACGCCCTTGTAGCGCAGAAAAAAGTCCTCGTCGCGCACAACGCCGTACGGGGTCGCGCGCAGGTCGTCCACCCGGTCCACCTCGCCGGAGACGAAAAAGGGAATGCCGCACCCGCCGTAGGAAATACGGTCCGACTGGTCGATGAGCGTCACCCGGCCTTCGGGCATCATCCGCATGAAACGGCAGGCCGCCTTGGGACCGAGAGCCACGCCGCCGACAACGACAACATGCAATGACATAAACGCCTCCTGAGTACGCCCGGGGGAAGCCGGGGGAAAGGCTTCCCGCATTACGGATCGTCGCCGGCATTGCCGGAAGGCGGAAAGGGCCGCCGTCCTTCAGCTTATAGCAAAGGGGAGGCGAAGGGTCACCCCCTTGCCGGCGGCGACGGAACCAGGTCGCCGAACAAAGGTACGCAATTACCGGTCCGAAGGGTATTGTTTTCTCGGCAGCGCAACGCCGAAAAACCGCCGCGCATTCTCGCCGCACCGGGTCCAGAGGTCGGCGGCGGGAAGGCCGAGGGCCTCGGCCATGGCGTGGACGGTGAATACCGTGTACGCGGGCTCGTTCCGTTTGCCCCGGTAAGGCATGGGCGTAAGATAGGGGCAGTCCGTTTCGGCCAGGAGCCGGTCCGGGGGGATGACGGAGAGCGCGTCGCGCAAGGCGGCGTTGGCGGGGTAGGTGACCGGGCCGGGCACGGAAATATGCCAGCCCGCGTCAACCAGGTATTGCGCCTGGTCGCGCGTGCCGCCGAAACAATGCCACAGCAGGGGATACCCGTGGAACCCTTCGTCGCGGAGGATGGCAAGGGTTTGCTCATGGGCGTCGCGGGAGTGGATGACCACCGGCTTGTTCAGGTCGCGCGCCAGGCGCAACTGGTCGATAAAGGCCGGTATCTGCACGTCTGGCGGGCAGTCTTTCCAGTAAAAGTCCAGGCCGATTTCACCCACCGCGCGCAGGCGCTCGTCCGCGGCAAAGGCGCAGATCATGGCCTCGCGTTCCCCGGGCGTGTAGTCCGTGGCGTCCGTGGGGTGAACGCCCAGGATAAAGAATACGCCGGGATGGTTCCGGAACCGCTCCCTGCCCGTTTCCCAGGCGGCCGCGCTCAGGAACACGTTGCCGATGGTCGCGACGCCGGCGGCTTCGGCGCGCGCCAGAACGGAATCAACCTCGTCGTCCGAGAAGTGGCGCAGGTCCAGGTGCGCGTGAGAATCCGTTCCGGTAAGGGGCATGTCCAGGGAAGCCGGGTCGATTCGCGGCTCGCAATGTTTTTTCTTGCTCATGATCCGGCCTCCAGCAGGGACCAAACGGCGCGCACCTCCTCGCGTTGCGCGTCGGCGGAATAGGCGGCGGCGGTTACGAGGGCCTGCTCCCGGATGGCCGCGTACGCCGGCCCGTTTTCGCGGACCATGGCGACGGCGTGGCCCAGCAGAAATGCGGCTTCCACAACGTCGCCGTCCGAAGCGAACAGGCCGTTGCCGTTCCAGGGAACGGGACGGAGATCGACGCGGGGAACATAGCGGCCGGGTTCGGCCTGCCGCATGTAGTCCCAGCCGCCGAAACCGGAGAACCCGACGACCAGGCATCCGGAGGCCATGGCCTCCAGGGGCGGCAACGGGCACCCTTCCGGGAACCCGCTGGCGAGGAAGATGTGGCAGGAGCCCAGGGTCCGGGCGACCTCGTCCGGCGGCATGTTATGGATAACAACCCGCTCGATGCGGGGTTTGCCCTTCGTGTCCAGGGCCTCGGTTATCCGCATGATCTGTTCGGCCAGGGCCTTGTTCTTGCGGGGCATCCAGGCCACGCGCACGGTTTTGCCCCCTTCCCGCGAACCGGGATGAAAGCGCGCCGTATCGATGGACGGCCGCGCGATGCCCGCGAGCGGCAGTTTCGCCATGGTCTCCACGAACCGGGCCACGGGATGGGACACGGCAAGGAAGGCGGCGGGCAACCTTTCCCACGACGCGCCTTCCGGCAAGGCCGAAAACACGTAGGCCCAGTTCTGGGCGTAGACCAGGGTCCGCGCTTTGACGGCCAAGGCCGGGGCCATCATGTTGGGCCAGCCTTCGGCGATCAGGAGAAGATCGGTTTCCCGCAGGAAGGAGGCGCCCTTCCGGCCGGAAACAGCGTCCCACGGCATGACGGCGAAGCCGTTCCCGGCCTGCGTCTTGAGGCCGGGCGCGGTTTCCGCGCCGGTAAGCGCCACGTCAAGGCCGAGCTCGCGAAGGCGGGCCGCGATCTGGTAAAAAACCGCGATTCCCCCAGTCATCCGGGGCATCGGGGGTATGGCGATGACCGTGCGCATCCTAGAGCTTCTGCCTGTATGCCAGCGATTGGCGCAGGGTTTCCCGGTCCATGAAGCGCACCTCCGCTCCGAGGGGTATTCCCTGGGCGAGCCGGGTCACCGTGATCCGCGGAAATTTCGCGTTGACCCGGTTGCGGATGAAGGAGGCCGTGGTTTCCGCTTCCAGCCGCGTGCCGAGCGCCAGGATAAGTTCCTTGACGACGCCTTGGGCCAGGCGGTTTTCCAACCGTTCCATTTCGAGTGTTTCCGGAGTGACGTTGTCCAGCGGGGCGAGCAGGCCGCCGAGTATGAGATACAGGCCCTTGTAAAACGCGCCGTCTTCAAGGGTGAGCATACTGTCCCAGTCGGAAACGAGGCACAGGGTTTCCCGGCTGCGCGCGCCGTCGGAACAGATCGGGCAGGGGTCCGTATCCGTGAGCGCGCCGCACAAGGAGCAGAGATGCAGGTTGTCACGCAGATCATGGATGGCGCGTCCCAGGCCGCGCGTTTGCGCTTCCGGCCATTTCAGGAACGTCATGGCGATGCGCAGGGCGGATTTGGGACCCAGGCCCGGCAGGCCGGCGATCTGGCCCACAACGTCCGCCAGGGGTTGGGGGAGACGGTTGTTCATGAAACTCCTCAGGAAATGCCGGGGATGCTGATGCCGCCGGTCAGAGCGCGCATCTCGCTGCCTATAAGCTCGCGGGACTGGCGCAGCGCGTCGTTCACCGCCGTCAGGACCAGGTCTTCCAGCATGGAGCTGTCGCTTTCGTCCAGCAGGGTTTTGTCGATCGTGACGGAAAGCAGCTCCTGCTTGCCGTTGCAGGTTACCGTGACCATGCCGCCGCCGCTCGAACCGGTCAGGACCTTCCTGCCCAGCTCGTCCTGAAGCGTGGCCATTTTTTCCTGCATCTGCTGTACCTGTTTCATGATATCGAGTCCGAACATAAGGTATCCTCTTTATTTTTGCCGCCGGCGAGGGGAGGCTAGCCCCAGCAACCGGCAAGGAGAGTTTCCGCGCGCCGCCGGGTTCGTGGACCTCTCGGGCGTTGCAGTATGGTGACGCGGGTCATCGGGAACGCCATAAATCCCGCCGCGAGCCTCCATGCGCGGCAGTGCGTCACCGGTCAGCCCTGGCCCGGATGCCCGTAATCGATAAGGCGGGCGCCGAGTTCCTTTTCCAGAAGGTGTACCGCCGGGTGTTTGAGGATGGCTTCCTTGATCTCGGCGGCGGTTTTCACACGCGGCGGGGGCAGCAGCCTGACGCCGGCCGCGCCGCCGTAATACTCGCGAACCAGGGCGGCCAGCATCGCCGCTGTTTCAGGAGACCGCAGCCGCTCGGCGCAGAACTCGCTGCCGGGCGTCAGTTCCAGTATGCCGTTCTTCCATTCTCCCGCGACCGTCCGGATCATGCCGGCGAAAGAGGCGGGCAAGTCCTGGCGCTGCTTGCAAAACCGCAAAAAAGCGGACCAGGAGCAGTCCGCCGGAGGGACGGGGGAAGGCGCGGGGAGCGGCGCGGCGGGCGACGCGTCCCCACGGGCGACGGCGGAAGCCTCCTCCGGAGCGTTATTGCCCGGATCCGGCGGAAGGTCTTCGGCCATGGCCGCGAGGTAGGCTTCGTCCCCGCCCGCGTCAAAAGGGTCGGAGGCTTCCTCCCGGGCGGCCTGGGCGGAAGGTGCGGAAGATGGTTCCGGGTGCGGCGGAATGACGGGCGCTCTCGGTTGCGCCTGCGCGCCGTTCGGTCCGGGTGCCCCAGGTTGCGCGGCCTGCGCGGGTCCGGTCCCTGATGCCGGGGGTGGAACGGCGGGTGAAGAGCCCGAAGCGGAAGGGTTCGAAGGCTGATCCCCTCCGAAATCCAGTCCGACGAGCAGACCCGATCGACCAAAGAGAGCAACTCCCAAAATATTAACAAAGCAG
>JAJBSY010000161.1 GCA_020861205.1 Deltaproteobacteria bacterium
AGAAAACCCTGTTCGGAAAAGAGATCGAGCTGGTCGTGGCCGATGCTCCGGATTCAACGGCGGCCGTCGCGGAAATGGAACGGTTGCACAGCCGCGAGGGACTGAACGTCGTTTTCGGCGGTTACGGCTCCGCCCTTGAAGAAGCCTGGCAGAAAGTGTCCGAGCGCGAAAAGAAACTCTGTCTCGGCACGGTGAACTGGTCCGACAAGCTCACCGAGGGGGGCCTGAAGTATTTCTTCCGCTTCCCGGCTTCCGTCAGTATGCTCAGCGCCTCCCTGACCGACTTTTTGGTGAAGGAAGCCCCCGGCGCGTTGGGGAAAGACATCAAGGACATGAAGGTGATGGTCGTCAATTCCGACCTGACCAGTTACGTGTCCAACCCCATCATACGCGACCTGAAAGCGGCCGGTTTCACCAACCTCACCCACGAAGCGTATCCCAGCGATCTGAAGGATTTCACCTCGCTTATTCTCAAGATCCGCCGCGCAAATCCGGATATTCTTGTCCCTTCGCAATATACCGCTGACGGCATGGCGTTCCGCCGCCAGATGGTGGCCATGGACTACGAGCCGCCCATCGCGATCGGCGGCGGCCTGATTTACGACCAGCCGGAATTTGCCGATCTCGGCCCGAAAGCTGCGGACGGCATACTGGTCACCAGCTTCACCAACCCGGCCATGAACCCAGATGTCGCCCCCGGCATCACGGAGTTCGCGAAGGAGTACACCAAGCGTTTCGGGCATCCGCCGTTGACGCACGCCCTGGTGGCCTTTGCCGCCGGGAAGGCTTACCTGGAAGTGATCGAGAAGGCCGGGTCCCTGGATGTGGAAACCGTGCGCAAGGCCCTGGTTGACGCATATATTCCTGAAGGGGGCACCCCGGCTTACTGGGGCCTCAAGTTCGATGCGAAAGGGCAGAACGTTCTGTCCAACCAGGCGATCGTGGGCCAGTGGAAAAAAGGCGTCTACACCGTGGTGTGGCCTCCCAAATTCGCCACGGGCACGATGGAAATTCCCTTGAAGCCTTTCAGCAAGCGCTGACCGTGCAAGATCCGCGCGGGCCTCGCGAGGGCCCGCGCGAAAACGAGTAAGGGGGCCCATGTGGACCTGTATCTGTTCCTTTCCATCCTTTCGGCGGGCCTGTGCATGGGCGGCGTTTACGCCATGCTGGCGGTGCCCTTCAACTTCCAGCTGGGGCAGTTGAAAGTCACGAACTTCGCTTACGGCAACCTGCTCATGATGGCCATGTACGTCGTCTTCGTATGCCACGACGGCCATGTTCCGGTATGGGGCATGTTCTGCATTCTCCTGCCGTGCTACTTCGCGCTCGGCTGGTTTTTGCGCCGTTATATCGTTTTCACCACGGATGAAAATATCCAAATTCTGCTGACCATGGGGCTGACCATCCTCATCGAAAACCTGGTCCAGATGGTCTGGGGAAGTTTTCCCCGCTCGCTGGGCGGCATCGAGGAAGGCATGATGCTCGGGGACGTGTACGTGAGTCTCACCCGCTTCAAGCTCCTGTGCGCCTCGATGGTCATCCTCGGTCTCGGGTATCTCTTCCTGCAGAAGAGCTGGTATGGCCGCTGTATCCGCGCGCTGGTCCAGCAGCCGGCCATGGCGGCGGTCATGGGCATCAACACCCGCGCGGTGGCCTGCATGGCCTTTGGGGCCAGCTTCTGTTACCTGGCCTTCACCGGGTACAGCCTCATGCAGCTTTACAGCGTGGAGCCGCACACCGGGCACAGCTTTCTTTCCCTCTGCTTCCTCATCGCGGTTCTCGGCGGCATCGGAAACCTCATCGGAACGGTGTATTCCGCCTTCATCATCGGCGTGATTTCAGCCTTCATCTCCTTTTACGTGCCGGGCTATCACGATCCGATAATCTTCCTGTTCTTCATCGCGATGCTGCTGTTCAAACCCTCCGGCCTGTTCGGGGAGGCATAGCCATGGTATTTCAATCCGTTATCCACAGCATGAAGCTTCGCGACCGGCGGCTGACCGCATTTTTCGGGACAACGCTGGTCGTCCTGGCCGTGCTGCCCTTTACCGGGCTCCTGGGCAACTGGGGGACCCATATAGCCATCCTGGTAATGCTCTATGCCGTTCTTGCCGGAGCCTGGAACCTGCTCGGCGGGTATACGGGGCAGTTCTCCGTGGGGCACGCTGCCTTTTTCGGCATCGCGGGCTACACGATGGGCATCCTTATGGCCCAGGGGATGGCCGGCCCCGTTGTGGGAGCAGCCCTCGGCGTCGTCCTGGCCGTGGCGCTCGCGTTTCTCGTCGGTTTTTGCACCATGCGGCTGCGCGGCATATTTTTCGCCCTGACGACCATGGCCCTGGCGGAAATATTGCGCAAGATCGCCCTGTACCAGGACAACCTCACCGGCGGCACGCTGGGGCTCTCGCTGGTCATCCCGGGCGTTTCGAAAAACGAATACTACTATATCATACTGGCGCTCCTGATCTGCATGTTCGCCGTCCTGATCGTGTTTGAACGCTCCCGGTTCGGCCTGTACTGCATCGCCATCCGCGAGAACGACGACGCGGCGCTCGCCACCGGCGTGAACACCGCCAGGATCAAGCTGTACGCGACGCTCATCTCGGCATTTTTCACCAGCCTCGCCGGCGCGTTCTACGCGGCGTATATCGGCGTGATCGAGCCGGACGTGGTCTTCAGCACCAACTTGTCCATCAAGATCATCATACTCGCCATCATCGGCGGCACCGGCTCCCTTGTCGGGCCGCTGCTCGGCGCGCTGGTCGTCGTCATCCCCGAAGAGCTCATCCGAGGCTTCCTGGGCGGCACGTACGCCGGGGTCTCGGGCATCGCCTACGGCCTTATCCTGGTCGTGACCATCCTCCTGAAACCCAGCGGGCTGCGGTCGCTTCTCACCTTCGCCATACCGCACAAGAGGGATTGATATGTCTGAACTGCGCGTGGAATCCATATCAAAGCACTTCGCCGGCGTTTCCGCGGTGAGCGATGTGAGCTTCAACCTGGAAAAAGGCGCCATCATGGGACTTATCGGCCCCAACGGCGCCGGGAAATCCACGGTGTTCCGCATGATCACGGGCGTGCACCGGGCCGATGCCGGGCGGATATTTTTCGAGGATGAAGAGATAACCGACCTGCCGCCCTATGCCATCTGCCAGGCCGGCATTGCCATGACCTCGCAGACGACGCTGCCCTTCATGCGAATGTCCGTTCTCCAGAGCACGATGGTCGGAAGCTACCTCCATTGCCCGAAAGCGGCGGACGCCCGGAAAGACGCCTTCGAGATCCTGGAATACCTTGGGCTTGACGGGCAATGGAGCAAACTTGTGGCGGACTGCAACAGCGCCGACCGCAAGAAGGCCGCGCGGGCCCGGGCGTTGGCGACCCGCCCGCGCCTGCTGCTCCTCGAGGAGCTGATGGCCGGGCTGAATCCCCAGGAAGTGGACATGATCCTGCAAAAGATCCGGGAAATCCGTGACGACAAGAGCATCACCATCCTCTTCGTCGAACATTTGATGCAGGCGGTCATGAGCATTTCCGAGCAGGTCGTCGTGCTGGACCACGGCGAGCTTATCGCAACGGGCACCCCGTCCGAGGTCAGCCGGAACGAACAGGTGATCACCGCTTACCTGGGGAAGAACTATCATGCTGAAAATTGAAAAAATGCGCGTCGCTTACGGCGACATCACGGTTTTTCGCTAACTTTCCCTGGAGGTGGGAAAGGGCGAACTGGTGGCGCTCGTCGGCAGCAACAACGCCGGCAAGTCCACGGCGCTCAAGGCCATAGCGGGTCTCATTCCCACTTTGGGCGGCAGCGTGACCGTTGACGGCAGGGATATCACCCATCTGCCCGCCCACAGGCGCTCGAGGCTCGGCATCACGCTGGTTCCGGAGGCCTGGCAACTGTTCGGCGACATGACCGTCGCCGAAAACCTGATGATGGGGGCGTTCCTCCACCGCAAGGAGATGGAGCGGAACAGGAAGAACATGGAGGAACTTCTGGAGCTTTTCCCCGCGCTGAAGGACAAGCTGGGGCGAAAGGCCAACAACCTCTCCGGCGGGGAACGGCAGATGGTGAGCATGTGCCGGGCGTTGATGACCAGGCCGCGCCTGTTGCTCATCGACGAGCCGTCCATGGGCCTCGCGCCGGTTGTGGTGGACCAGATATTCCGCATTATTGAAAAACTGAACAGCCAGCAATTCAGCATTCTGCTGGTCGAGCAGAACCTGCAACTGGCGTTGACCGCCGCCAACCGGGGTTACGTTCTGGAACACGGGGTCATCGCCATGCACGACACGGGTAAGGCGCTTCTTTCCGACAGCAAAGTCCGGGAAAAGTATATCGGTATCTAACTAATGGAGAAACGGTACGATGAAAATCAATGAAATGCGGGAATTGCAACACTGCCCCATCAACCTGAAGGCCAAGTCCTGGTTTCCTGCCCTGGTGTCCATCGTCGGGGAGGAAAACCTGGTCACGGATTTTTCCGACCGTCTCGCCTACGGCCGCGACAGGTGGCCTTTTGCCACCATGCGGTACCGGTTCGGGCATCTGCCGGGGTACCTGCCCCTGGTGGTCGTCATGCCTGGGTCGGTGGAGGAAATACAGGCCGTCCTGCGTCTGATGAACGACGCGCGCCAGACGGTCATCGCCTACGGCGCCGGGTCGGGCGTGCTCGGCGGCGCCGCGCCCATGACCCCGGACGTGGTCATGATCGACACCAAGCGTCTGAACAGCGTGCTGGCCGTCGACGAAGTGAGCAAGCTGGTGACCGTGCAGGGCGGCATGAACGGCGAGAGGTTGGAAGCGCATATGAACAATTTGCGCTATACCGTGGGGCACCTCCCGCAGTCGCTCAACATGTCCACCGTGGCCGGCTGGGCCGCCTGCCGGGGCGCGGGCCAGGCTTCCGGCAAATACGGCAAGATCGAGGATATCGTCGCGGGCATGAAGGTCGTTCTGCCCAACGGCGATCTTGTGGAAATCCGCCCGGCGCCGCGCCGCGCCGTCGGTCCCGGCCTGATGGAACTCTTCATGGGCTCCGAGGGCACGTTCGGGATCATCGTGGAACTGACCATGCGGTTCTGGGATTATCCCAAGAAGGAAATTTTGCGCACCATCGGGTTCAAGGACTACGTCTCCGGCCTGGAAGCGCTGCGCCGCATCATGCAGCTCGGCCTCAAGCCGCCGGTGACGCGTTTGTACGACGCGCCGGAATCCGAACCGCGCGTGAAGGATTACCCAGACTTCAAGGACCATCCCTGCCTGTGCATGTTGATGTTCCAGGGCGACCCGGACATCGTGGCGCTGGAGGACAAAAAGGCCATGGAAATCGTGTACGAGTGCGGCGGCAAGCTCTGCTGCGACGAGCCTTCCCACAGCTGGCTCAAGCACCGCTTCCTGCCCTTGTCCGCCAACCCGGTTTCCCAGGGCAAGCTGATGGATACCTGCGAAGTTTCCGCGCACTGGAGCATCATGCCCGACGTGTACGAAAACATGCGCCGGGCCGTGCTTGCGGTGAACCCGGACGCGCATGTCGGCGCGCACTGGTCCCACAGCTACATTGACGGCGCGTGCCTGTACATGTCCTTCGTGGTGCCCGGCATGGACGAGGAAAAGGCCGCCGAAGAGCACGGCAAGATATGGGAAGGGCTGACCCGGGGCGCGCAAAGCGCTGGCGGCTGCATGAGCCACCACCACGGCGTGGGCTATATCCGCGGCAAATGGATGGCCCAGGAGTGGGGAAAGACGGGCATCAACATCCTGCAGCAGATCAAGAACGTGATGGACCCGAACCATATCATGAACCCCGGCAAGATCGGTTTGCGGTAGGAACGCCCGGGAGCCCGAGGGACGCCGTCGTCGCCGGGCCTCCCGCCGGGGATCATCCCCGGGCCTCGCGAGAGGCATGACGGCCATAGACCTTTGACGGACGAAATGTCCGAGGAGAATACGATGGATCAAGCGAATTATCAGAAGTTACGGTTTTGCGCGGTGTGCCAGAACCCCTGCCGCATCCTGTTCCCGGCCGGACTGCAGCCCAGGGAATCCCGGTACTGTTCGGCCATGGCGTATCTCGCCCTTGCGGTCAAGGAAGGTTTCGTTGATTTCACCCCCGACGTGGAGGCCAGGCTGGACGACCTCGAAGGCTGCAAAGCCTGCAAGGCCGCTTGCCCGCACGGGGTCGACACGCCGGCCCTGGTGATGGAAGTCGCTCGCGAAGCCAAGGCGAGGAAGGAGTCGTAACCGTCATGACCGCAAAGCGCGACTGCCTGCTCGGCGTGGACATAGGGTCGAGCAACATGAAGGTCATTTTGCTGGATGACCAGGGAAGGGTTCTCGGCTCCGCTTCCAAGGAGTTTGTGACGCATTATCCGTATACCGACTGGTCCGAACAGGACCCGGAAGACTGGTATGAAGCCTTGCGGTACTGCGCGGCGGAAATATTCGACGTCCAGAAACAGGACAGGAACAAGCTCGCGGCCGTGTGCATCACGGCCGCCGCCCATACCCCCGTGCTTTTGGACAAGGACGACCGGGTCCTGCGGCCCGCCATCCTCTGGACGGACCGGCGCAGCGCGGCGGAATGCGACGAGTTGAACGAGAAGTACGGCGATGCCATTTACAAAATCGCCTACCACCGGCCCAGTCCCACCTGGACCATGCCCCAGTTGCTTTGGTTGAAGCGCAACGAGCCGGAGGTCTTTGAAAAGACCACCAGGCTAATGATCGCCAAGGACTATTTGCGCTGGCGGCTGACCGGCATCTGGGATACCGAGATTGTGGACGCCCAGGGCACCTTGCTTTACGACTACGGGAAAAACGAATGGTCCAGGGATCTGTGCGCCATGATCGGCTGGCCCATGGACCGTTTGCCGCCCGTCAAGGACAGCCTGGACGTGTCCGGTCCCATAACCGCGCGCGCGGCCCGGGATCTGAACCTCCCGGAAGGGATCCCCGTCGTGCTCGGCGGTTCGGACACGGCCAACGAGGATTACGGCGCGGGCTGTATCGAGCACGGCCAGGGGCTGTTCAAGATAGCGACGGCGGGCAACGCCAACGTGATGACCAACAGGCCCTATCCCAGCCCGCTGGTTTTCAACTACAAGCAGATCATGCCGAACCTCTGGTATATCGCCGGGGGCACGCTTTCGGGCGCGCAGGTGCATAAGTGGCTGCGCGACCAGTTCTTCCCGGAACTGGTGGAAAACGAAGCGGAGAAACATAACGCTTTCGCCAAGATCGACAAACTGGCGGCGGATATCGCGCCGGGTTCGGACGGCCTGCTGTTCCACCCCTATCTAATGGGTGAAAAGACCCCGTATATGGACCCGTTCCTGCGCGGCGACTACCTCGGCATAACCATCCGCCACACCCGCGCGCATTTCGTGCGCGCGCTGTATGAGGGCATCTCCTTTTCCCTGCTTGACTGCAAAAACGTCTACAAGCCGATGGGCCTGGAATGGACGGAAATCCGCCTCATAGGCGGCGGGGCCAAAAGTCCGCTTTGGCGGCAGATTCTCTGCGACGTGGTCGGGCAGGAAATACTGGTGCCGGAAAACACGGAGGCCGCCTTCGGCACGGCCCTGGTCGCCGGGGTGGGCGCGGGCATTTTCGCGGACGCCGCCGACGCCATTAAGAAATCGGTGCGCATCGGGCTGCGCCACAGGCCGGACATGCGGAACCACGAGCGGTACCAAAAGATGTTCGAGCTGTATCTCGCATCGCAGAAATTGCTGGTTGCCGTCAATCACAAGCTCCATGCGTTCGAAAGAGGTGAATAACGCCGCCTCGGCCGCACCGCAAAAGGCGGTGCGGCCGAGGCGAAACAAAAGACTGTATTTCCTGAACCGGCATCCGGCCGTGAAAGGGTAAGTCCAGGCGGATTGTGGGTGCCTGGGGTAGCGGGTAAGGGCGATTCAGGTTCTCAAGGAGAGGTTCCATGATTATTTTCGGAGCGCCGTTCAGGTATTACCAGGGCCGGGGCATTCTCAAAAATACCGGCGAGATACTGAAACCCATGGGAGAAAAGTTTTTTCTCATCAGTGACGCCATGGTGTTTTCCCTGTTCGGGGAAACCCTGGACGCCGCTTTCGCGTCAGCCGGGCTTGGTTCCGTTCGCGGCGAGTTCAACGGGGAATCCAGCGACGCGGAGATAACCCGTTTGCATGAACTCTACAAGGCTTCCGGCTGTGACGCCGTTGTGGGCATGGGGGGCGGCAAAGCCCTGGATACGGCCAAGGGGTTGTCCATCGTGACGAACGCGCCCGTGGCGCTGATTCCGACCACCGCCGCGTCCGACGCGCCCGTGAGCAATATCGCGATGATATACAAGGCGGACCACAGCAAGGACCGCGTGGCCCCCATGCGCTACTCCCCGTGGTGCATCATCATGGATACCGACGTCATTTTGAAGGCCCCGCTCAGGATGTTCATTTCCGGCATCGGCGACGCGGCGGCCACCAAGTTCGAGGCGGAAGCCTGCCTCGCCTCCGGCGCGAAAAACTACCTGAACGGCCAGCCGCCGAAAACGGCCAAGGCGCTCTGCGACTTGTGCTGGGACATCATTTACAACCAATCCCTGGAGGCGGTGGCGTCCGTTAAAAGCGGCACGTTCTCCGATGCCTTTGACGCGGTGGTGGAAGCCTCGGCGCTCCTCAGCGGCCTGGGTTTCGTCAACGGCGGCCTCGCCGCCGGGCACGCCATGAGCTCGGGCCTGACCTACGTCCCGGCGGCGCTCAAGAGCACGCACGGAGAACTGGTGTCCTTCGGCATCCTGGTTCAGTTCGTGCTGGAAAAGCGGCCCCAGGCCTTCATGGACGATATGCTGGCGTTCCTGAAGGGCGTGGGTCTGCCCACCACCCTTGCCCAGCTCGGCGTGACCGAGGCAGACAGGGGCGACATCACCAAAATGGTCCACAAGATCTGCACGCCGCCGAACCTGGTCTATAATATGCCCTGCGAAATAACCCCGGACATTCTGAAAAAAGCCATATACACGGCGGACGCCATGGGTCGGTAACATGAGCGTCTACGTTTGCCTGAAGCAGGTGCCCAACGTGGAGGGCGTGCCTTCCATCGATCCGGAGTCCGGTTTTTTGCGGGCGGACGCCTGGTACCTGAATCCGCTGGATGCCTATGCCATGCGGGGCGCGTTGGAAACCGCTTCCACCCTGCGAACGGATTGCGTGGCCGTCGGTTTCGGCGGGCGTGAAGCCGAGGACGGGCTGCGCCAGGCGCTGGGGCTCGGCGCGGACCGGGCCGTCTTGGCCTTTTCCGAGACGCCGATGGCGGGACCCGGCCTGACCGCCTGGGCGCTTGCCGGGGCCATCCGGCTGGACAGCCGCGAAAACGGAGCCGCGCCGGCGCTGGTTTTCTGCGGCAGGCAATCATCGGACGTTGCCGGGTTACAGGTTCCGTACCGGCTGGCTGCCTGCCTCGGGTTCCCGGTGGTGAGCGAAGTCAACGCCTGGAAACCGGAGGACGGGTACCTCGAAGTCTTCCGCCAGGCCGGAAGTATGCGGGAATACCTGGATGTGGACATGCCGTGCGTCCTGGCTCTGAACCGGGGACAGGGGGAAATGCCGCACCCCACCTTGCCGGGGCTGCTCAAGGCCAAGAAAAAAAGCGTCCGGGTCCTGGACCGGGAAGCGATAGCTTCGGCCCAGCCGAGTCAATGGGCCGCGCCGCCGGACGACCCGAAACTGCTGCGGACGCGCAACGTGCCGGACGAGCATGACTGCCGGTTCGCGGCGGGCGAGGACGTCAATGCCCGCGTGCGCGACCTGGTCCGTATGTTGCGCGAGGACGGGAGCTTGCCGTGAGAAAGCACATCGTGGTCTGGCTGGACCGTTCCGGGCGTTCTTTTTCCGTCAAGGACGGGCACAGGGCGGCCCTGTCTCTTGCCGCCGCCTCTGGAGGCCTGGTTACGGCCGTTCTGGCGGCGGAGGAACGCGAGGCCGTGCCCGGCAACCTTGCGCCGGACCTGGCCCGTTTCGGGGCGCGCAGGGTTGCTCTCCTGCGCTTTGAGCGGGCGGCGCTGGACAGTCCGGAAGCGGTCGCGGCCGGCTTTGCCTGGGCGCTGGACCAGCCGGTGCTCGCGGATACGCCGGTAACGGACATTTTCGCCACGGCCAACGCGGTCGGGCGGGATTTGATGGCCCGCGTCGCCTCGCACCGCAACCTTCCGTTGTTGCAGGATTGCGTCGCGGTGGACGTTGACGCCGCGACCGGCGAGAAATACATTCTGCAAGGCCGCACCTGCGGCGTGTACGCCCTTCCCGGTCCCGTCCATTGCTGGACGCTACGGCCGCACGAGTTCCCCTGCCTCGAAGGACAGGCGCCCGAAGCGGCTCCAATGGACATTGCCGAGTTGGCGCCGCCGGTTGCCAAGGCGGGGATACGGCTTTCCGCCAAGGCCCGGGAAGATCTGGCGGAAAGGGAAGCCGATCCCATGGCCCGCATGTGGGAGGACCAGCCCGACATCATGGAGGCCTCGGTCATCATCAGCGGCGGCAGGTCGCTGGAATCCGCCGAAAACTTCCGCCTCCTGCACGAGGCGGCGGCGCCGCTGCACGCGGCTGTCGGCGCGAGCCGGAGCGCGGTGGACATGGGGTATGCCCCGCCATCCGTCCAGGTCGGGCAAACGGGCGTGGTGGTCAGCCCGGAACTGTATATCGCCTGCGGCATTTCCGGTTCCATTTTCCATACCACGGGCATCAAGGGCGCCAGGAAGGTGGTGGCGGTCAACAAGGACCGGACCGCGCCCATTTTCTTGCGCGCCGATTACGGCATCGTGGATGATTTGTTTGCCGTGCTGCCGCTGTTGCGGGAGGAACTGGTGAAAAAGGGGGCATGAGCTTCGCGCCAGGGTGCCCGGCGCGGGTTACGGGGTTGATTCCGTCTTCCCATTGGCAGCCTCAGTTTGTCTTTCGAACAAGGAAGGGCGTTCCACACGGAGCGGGGAGTATCAGGCATACGCCGGCGCGAGCCGGCGAAGTATCAGGCCGATGGAGGCACTCCTTTTCGCAGCTATGCAGCAAGCCCCATTTCCGGTATGGTACAGGGCGGCTGTTTTTTAGGCTCGGCCGACATGCGCGGCGACCTCCGAGCTTCAGACCCCGCGGATGCGCGATGGCAATGACCTGGCACCCAACACCGTACCCCGGAGTCCGTTACCGCGAGCATGACTCACGCCTGCACGCGGGAGAGAAGGACCGGTATTATTCGATCCGGTGCAAGATCAGGGGCAGGGATATCGAGCGCGGGCTCGGCTGGGCCTCTTCCGGCATAACGCCCGAGCACGCCCGGAACGAGCTGGCTAAGCTCCGCGCCTCGTTGCGGGAGACTTCGGGCCATGCGACGGGGGTTCGGCGGCGCAAGTCCACGGTGAGCTTCTCCCGGTTCTGGGAGCGCGACTACCTTCCGTTTCTCAAGAAAAGCAAAGCGCCGTCCTCCGTGGCTGTGGAAACGGGAATTTACAGCAACTGGCTCGGGCCCTCCTTCGGGGATCTTCCGCTCGGCCGTTTGACGGCGGACAGGCTGGAATCGCTGGTGGCGGATGTGCTGGAAGCAAACCGCAGCCCCCGGACCGCCCGCTATATCGTATCCGTGATTTCCCGGGTGTGGAACCTGGCCCTGGAAAAGAACTATGACCTGCCGGAAAACCCTTGTCCGCGGGTGTCCGTTTCCTCCGCCGGGAGGACCATCCGCCTTGCCCGGCCAGCGGAAATGCGCAAAATGCTGGGCGTGCTGTCCCGCCGCAACGGGGATCTGCACGACGCCGTCATCCTGGCTCTTTTCTGCGGCCTCAATCCCGGGGAGCTCTTCCGCCTTTCCTGGGCGGCCGTCGACCTTGCCCGGGGCACCATCGTGGTGCGGGAAAGCAGGCACAGGCGCAGCCGCATGATCTACCTTCCCTCCCCCGTCAACGAGCTTCTGGCGAAACGCAACTGGGAAAGCTTCTCCCGCACGGGGGGGATGCAATTGACGGATTTTGTCTTCCCCCGCAAGGCAGGCTTGAAACGTGAATGGTTCAGCCGGGCGTTCGAGCGCATCGCCCTTGAAGAGGGCTGGAACAAGAAAAGCGCCCAGCGCCGTGAGCGCATAACCTTCGCCACCTTCCGGCATATGTACGCCATCTGGCTGATTACCGGCGGCATAGGCTTGTCCACGGTGGCGGAGCTCATGGGCCACAAGACAATAAGCCTGTTGCAAAAGTACGCCCGTTTCGCCCCTTCTCCCGAAGCGCTCTGCCGGTCCGTGCTGGATGCGGAATGGAAGAGCCTTCTTGAACCGCCCTCGGCCTGACCGTGCCCGATCCGCTCCGCGCATAACCTTCCGTATGGCACCGTTTGAAGTATCGTTCTCCCGGCGTGTGGACCGCGATCCCTTTATCACGTCCCGGTATGCTTCAATTTGGCTTCAGCCAAGGATGGCGGGTTCCGCGCGGAGCGAAGAGTATCGAGACATTTGAGCATTGGAACGGGCCTGACGAAGAATCAAGCAACTTGAGGCCCGGCCGCGTTTCTCACCTGTTGCCCAGCGAAGCGCAAGAGCGTATCAAGGGTGACCGGCCGGTCCGCGCGACCGGCAATCCACGGCTTGAATCCGGACATGGGCAAAAAAGTGAAAACACAGACCGGGAATATCCTTTTTCATAACGGGAATATCATCACGGCGGACGAGGCAATGCCGCGCGCCTCGGTCCTCGCGGCCCGGGAAGGCCGAATCGTGTACGTGGGAGAAAGCCTGCGGGATGCCGCCCGGCTTCTTCCGCAGGACGCGGAAACGGTGGATTTGTGCGGGGGGACCATGGTGCCCGGCCTTGCGGACAGCCACCAGCATTTTATGATGCAGGGGGAGCATCTGGCGGAACTGGACATCCACCTTGCGAAGAAAGAGGCCATTCTCCGGATGGTCGCGGACAAGGCGCGGGAACTGTCTCCCGGTGAATGGATCCTGGGTCGCGGCTGGAGCCATGAAGTCTGGCTGGACAGGCAATGGCCCTGCAAGGAAGAGCTGGACGCGGCGGCTCCGGACAACCCCGTGGCGCTGACGCGGCTGGACGGCCATTCCCTGTGGGCCAATTCCGCCGCCTTGCGGGCCGCGGGGCTTGACCGGAACAGCCCGGAATATCCCGGCGGCGAGATACTCAGGCGGGAGGACGGCGAGTTGACGGGCGTGCTCGTCGACACCCCCGCCTTCAAGATCCGGCAGGCCATCCCGCCGCAAACCGAAGAGCAAAAACGCGCTTCCTGCCTGCGGGCGCAGGCGGACATGTTCCGTTACGGTATCACGTCCGTCGGCGACGCCTGGCAAATGCCGGAAGACCATGCGCTGCTCAAGGCGCTGTATGCGGAAGGCGCGCTCCACATCCGGATATACGGCATGTTGTCGTCACGGTTTCAGGGCGCGACGCCCTGCGCGGACGTCGCGCGCGACCCGGTCGGGGGATTATGCGGCGACCGGCTCTCCCTCAAGGCGTACAAGATCGTGCTCGACGGTTCGCTGGGGTCGCGCAGCGCCTGGTTGACCGGGGAATACGCGGACAGGCCCGGGCACAGCGGCAACCACCGGTATACGGACGAGGATCTGCTGTCCGTCGCGCGGGCCGCCTGCGCCAAGGGCTTTCAGCTCTGCATCCACGCCATCGGGGACGCGGCCGTGCTCCAGGCGGTTACGGCGCTGGAAACGCTCCACCGTGAAAACACAGGGGCCTGGCTGCCGCACCGGATCGAACATTTTCAGACGGCGTCCCCCCCGACCGTGGCCCGCGCCCTGGCGATCGGCGTCATACCGAGTATGCAGACCATCCATGCCCTTGCGGACAAGGCCATGGCCCAGGTTCGCCTGACGTCCCGCGACCTTGCGCATTCCTATCCCTGGCGGGACATCCTGGACCAGGGCGGCATCATCGCCAACGGGTCGGACAGCCCCATGGACGGGGTGAACCCGTTCCACGGGTTTTACGCCGCCATTTCCCGCACGCCGTTCGCAGGCCAGGGAACGGACGCGAGCCGCCTGCGCATGACGCGGGACGAAGCCTTGAAGTCATATACCCTGTGGGCGGCCCGGGCGGAAATGGCCGGGGCGGAAAAGGGGTCGCTGGCGGTCGGCAAACATGCGGACTGCGCCGTCCTGGACCGGGACATCATGACCTGCCCCGAGGAAGACGTCAAAGAAACCCGCGTCCTCATGACGGTCGTTGCCGGCGAAACGGTTTACGGCGGGCCGGAACTGTGGGCCTAACCTCCAGCGTAAACGCTATCCACCCGGGTCTTCGGATCGGACGCCTGCCGCGGGGAAGACACGGCTTCAACCGTGAGCGGCTGGGGTCGAAGGCCGCGGGAAATCGCCGGACCGTTGCCGCCTGTCGGCTCACACCGGCAAGAAGACGATCGCCGCCCATTCCCTTCCGGCTACCCGCGCGGACGCGGGGCCCCCGCAACGGACGTTTGAAAAGCATTCCCGTCGTCGTGCGTCCACGCCCCGCGCATTCTCTCTGCCGTCGTCGGCCGATCATCATGTAATTGCATCGAATAGCCGGGCATACCCATGCCCATGGCTCCGCTGGTTTTTGAATTGCGGTGGCGATCACCATCCCCGGTTCTCCCAGAGGGCGGATTGAACGCGTCCGTATGGAGTTACCGGGTAATCGGGGCGTGGGGCGGGGCGGTCGAACCGCGCACGATCAATTCGTGCCGGAATTCAACCCTGGTGATGTTGCGTCCGGAGGAGGCGCCGCTGATCTTGGCGTACAGGATCTCGAAGGCGTTGCGGCCTTTGTCCTTGATGTAATGCTCGACGGTCGTCAGCGAGACCCCGGCGAACCGCGAGGGGAAGACGTTGTCGAAGCCGCAGACGCTGTAATCGCCCGGCACGGAGAGGCCGGCATCCCGCACGGCGTCGATGACGCCGTAGGCGACCATGTCGTTGACGGCGACGAACGCGGTGATGGCGGTTTCCGGGAAGCACCTCCGGGCCAGCTCGTAGCCGACGGCGTGCTCGATCGCCATGTTGTGCAGTTCCGTCCCCGGGTCGATATCCCGGCTTTTTACCAGGACGCTCCCGTCCGGACGGAGCGTCGCGAAGGTATCCTGCAACCCCTGGAGCCGTTGGGAGCGAATGGTGTTGCTCCGGTCGAGGGTTGTGGAGATATACGCGATATGCCTGTGGCCCAGCTCGTGCATGTGCCGCGCGATAAGGCTGCCTGCGTCGTAGTTGTTCAGCTCCACGGTATCCACGTCCAGCGCGACGCTGCGGTCGCCGATGACCACGACCGGAATTTTACGGTTGAGGCGCGGGATGATCTCGTCGGGATGGGCCAGAAGGGTGAAGATGATGCCCGTAAACCGAGCGTGTTCCGCGAGACGCAGCGCGGCGAGCTCGTCCTCCAGGCTTCTGTAGGTTGTGACGACGCAGGTGCCGCACCCGTTTTCGTCCGCCGCCTGCTGAATGGCCTGAATCAGGGTCGCGTAATACGGGTTGGTCACGTTGGGCGCGGCGATCAGGATGGTCCGCCGGTCCGGTTCGGGGGAAGACAGGCGGCGGTTCGCCACGGTTTTGTACCGGAGCGCTTCGGCCGCCGCGAGCACGGCGGCGACGGTCTCCTCGGCGAACGACACCCCTTCGCGGCCGCTGAGAATCATGGAGACGGTCGCCGGGGACACGCCCGCCACCCGGGCGACGTCGGCCAGCGTCACCCTTTTCCCGGGCGCGGGGGGAGGCGTTTTTTTTCCGGAAACATCCACGGCGTCGGTCCTGATTTCGCGTTACAGCACTATGCGCCGAAGGCGCTAGCGGAAGATTCTCATTAAAATATTTACGAGTCAACGAAGAAATAAATCAAATTTTTAATAAAATTTAATTGACCGGGAAAACGTTGCCATGC
>JAJBSY010000108.1 GCA_020861205.1 Deltaproteobacteria bacterium
GAGAAGGTCGTCCACCCGGTAGCCCGGGAGGGCCGGACGGGAAAAAATCGCGATGGTATCCGCTTTCCGGATAAACGCCGACGCACCCTTGAGGTTCTCCGCGATGCCCACCTCGAATCCGGCATCCCGCAATTGCGGAAACACCTTGGTCACGGCGTGGGCTGGCGCGATGAATAGGATGCGTCGTTGTGGCATAATAGGTAAGGTAATACCCGGATATTTGCGCGGAAGCAACCGCTATCACAAGTTTTTGTCTTCGCCGGAGCGGTTCCGGCGATCCCGGTCGCCAAAAGGCCAACGCGCAAAAGACAGGCGGCGGTGGCGGCTCCCGGACAAATGAGCGATCCGGCCCCGGGCGTATTGCGGTCAGCGCACCTTGTCCGGAGGGCCGGACTGTGCTAAACACGAGGGCTGCGAAGTCATTTTTTACCCCTCCTGGATTGCCATGCCAGACACTGATACCCTTGCCAGCATTCTCGGCCGCGTCGCCGCCGGAGCCATGTCTCCGGAGGAAGCGGCGGAACGGTTGAAATACGCCCCCTTCCGGCAAATGCTGGACGGGGTCACCGTGGATACCCACCGCCGGCTCCGGACCGGAGCGCCGGAGACCGTCTTTGCCAGGGGCAAAAGCACGGACAGGCTCGTGGCGTCTGTCGGCGCGTTGAGCGGCGAAGACGGCGCGTCTCCCGTCCTCGCGAGCCGTGTTTCCCCGGAACAGGGCGAGGCCCTGCAAAAAGCTTTTCCCGACGGCGTCTACTGGCCGGAAGCCGCGACCTTCAGCCGCAACAGGCCGATGCCCCACACGCCGCCCTGGCCGGACAAAGGCGACGTGATGGTCGTCACCGCCGGAACCTCGGATATGCCGGTGGCGCTTGAAACCCTCGCCACTCTCCTGTTTCACGGCGTGGACGCGGGGCTTGCGGCGGATATCGGCGTGGCCGGGCTGCACCGCGTATCGCCGTGGCTGCCCGTTTTTGAGAAGGCGTCCGCGCTCATCGTGGTCGCCGGGATGGAGGGGGCTCTGCCCAGCGTCATAGCCGGGCTTACCGCCAAACCCGTGGTGGCGGTGCCGACGTCCGTGGGATACGGGGTTGCGCTCGGCGGATTCGCGGCTCTGGCGGGTATGCTCTCATCCTGTTCGCCGGGCATCGCCGTGGTCAACATCGACAACGGCTACGGCGCGGCCATGTTCGCCCTGCGCCTCATGCAGATGAAAGAGAAATAAGGAATATATGGCACAACGGCGCGGCGGCGGAACGGAAAACCCTCTCTCCCTGATCGAGTCCCCGGTGGAACTGGCCGGAACTCTGGAGCGGGTGGTATTCCACAACCCGGACAACGGGTACACGGTTCTGCGGCTCAGCGTGAAGGGCAAGGCGGATCTCGTGACCGCGGTCGGAGCCATGCACGAGCCGCAGCCGGGAGTTTCCCTGAAACTCGCCGGACGCTGGACCACGCACGCCCGGTTCGGCGAACAGTTCCAGATGGACCGGTACGAGACCGTGCTCCCGGCCACTGAAGCGGGGATCCGCCACTATCTCGCGTCCGGTTTGATCAAGGGCGTGCGCGAGGCCATGGCCAAGCGCATCGTGGACATGTTCGGGGCGGACACATTCCGCGTCATGGAAGAAGACCCGGAACAGCTCCTGAAGGTTCCCGGGATCGGTATGCGCACGGTCGACGCCGTTCGGGCGGCCTGGGCCGAGCACCAGGGGATCCGGGAACTGATCATGTTTTTGCAGCCGCACGGCGTTTCCACGGCGTACGCCGTCCGCATTTACAAACATTACGGCGGCGAGGCCCTGGACGTGGTGCGGGAAAACCCCTACCGGCTCGCCATGGATATTCACGGCATCGGGTTTCTGACCGCCGACGCCATCGCCATGAAGCTCGGGTTCGAACCGGATTCCGCGCTCAGGGCCGAGGCGGGCCTGCTCTATACCCTGGTACGGTTGAGCGAGGAGGGGCACGTCTACTATCCCAAAGAGGATCTTCTCCGGGAGACGGCGACCCTTCTCAACGTGGAGACGGCCCTTGCGGAACGCGCTCTCGCGCCGCTGGCGGCCGGGGAGCGCATCGTGCTGGAGGAATTGCGGGGGCTGCCGGGGCAGGCGCCGGGTGAAATCGATCCGGACGACGACCGGGTGCTCACGCACGTCGGCGTGTACCTGGGCCGGTACCACCACTGCGAGGCGGGCATCGCGTATTACCTGCGGCGCATCCTCCGGTCCCCGAAGGCCGCCGCGTTCGACGACCCGGAAACGGTCATGGCCAAGACCCTGGCCTCCCTTTCCATGGAGCTCGCGCCCGAGCAGGAGGAAGCCGTGCGGAGCGCCATAGACAGGAAGGTCATGGTCATCACCGGCGGCCCGGGCACGGGCAAGACCACGGTCATCAACGCGGTCATCAAGGCCTTCTCCCACGCCAGGGCGCGCATCCTTCTGGCGGCGCCCACGGGCCGCGCGGCCAAGCGCCTTTCCGAAACCAGCTCCCTCGAGGCGAAGACCATCCACAGGCTGCTCGAATACAGTCCGCACGAGGACTCCTTCTGCCGCAACGAGGACAACCCGCTGGCCTGCACGCTGCTCGTCATTGACGAAGCCTCCATGATGGACACGCTACTCATGTATCACCTGCTCAAGGCCGTGCCGCTCGGAGCCACGGTGATCTTTGTCGGCGACGTGAACCAGCTGCCCTCCGTGGGGCCGGGAAACGTGTTGCGCGACATCATCGCCTCCGGGGTCGTGCCGGTGGTGGAGCTTACCGAGGTGTTCCGGCAGGCCGCAGAGAGCGAAATCATCCTGAACGCCCACCGTATCAACCACGGCGAGGCCCCCAACCTCGCCAACCCCACGGAACGGCTCGGCGATTTTTACTTCATCCGGCAGGACGACCCCGAAAAAGCGGCCGCCATGGTGGTGGACCTGGTGCGCGACCATATCCCGCGCCGGTTCGGCCTGAACGCCTTTGACGATATCCAGGTCCTGTCCCCCATGCACAAAGGTTCCTGCGGGGCCGCCAACCTGAACGCCCTGCTCCAGGACGCGCTCAACCCCCAGGCCCTGAAGCTCCAGCGCGGCGACCGGCAGTTCCGGCTCGGCGACAAGGTCATGCAAATCCGCAACAATTACGACAAGGACGTGTTTAACGGGGATATCGGGCGCATCATCCACGTGCATCCCGAAGACCGCGAGATAACCGTCCGTTTCGACGAGATGAACGTCATATATCCCTGGGACGAGCTGGACGAGCTTGTTCCGGCGTACGCCATATCCGTGCACAAGTCGCAAGGGTCGGAATACCCGGCGGTGGTGCTGCCCATCCTGACCCAGCACTACGTCATGCTGCAACGCAACCTCCTCTACACGGGCGTGACGCGCGGCAAACGGCTGGTCGTGCTGGTGGGGTCGGCCAAGGCCGTGCACATCGCGGTTGCCAACAACCAGATGCGCAAGCGTCACACCTGGCTCGCGCACCGGCTCGCGGCCGGGGTGTGATTCTTCCGGGATACAAACGCGCGTCCCGGCGGCGGGGCTGGGAGATTGCCCCCTTGCCGCCGGGGAAAACCAATCGGGATTACCATGAAACAGATTCTTCGCGTCCTGCTCTGCCTGGCCATGCTGTCCGCCCTGACCGCCTGCGGTCCGAAGAGCGGCGTCGATGTTACGCGCTTCGGCCTTCAGGATGCCGTCATCGCCAGGGACCTGGCCGTTTTTCCGCAAGACCTGACCGTGTACGCCGAGCGCGCGGGCAAGGATGCCGCGCTGATGGACCGGGAACGCCAAGGCCGGGAAGACGCTCGGTTTGACGCCAATTTTTTCGCGGCCTGGGAAACGACCGTCTCGCACCTGCCGAAAGATTTCGTCTTCGAGGCCGTGAAGAGCATGGACCCGGCCAAGGGATACGCGGAAAACCTGCGGCCCTGGGATCCGGAACGCTGGCGGGAACTGGTCGATAACGCGTTTATGAGCGCTTACGGCACCGTTTCCGTGCGTCCCGCCATTACCGTCGCGACCACGTCCCTGCGCAGGATGCCGACGGACGCGCCGTACTTTCTGGACCCCGGCCAGGCGGGAGAAGGGTTCCCCTTCGATTATATGCAAAATTCCGTGTTGTGGGTCGGCACCCCGGTAGCGGTGATTCATGTCTCGCTCGACGGCCGGTGGGCGTTCGTGCAGACCCGCCTCGTTTCCGGGTGGGCGCGCGTCAGCGACCTTGGCGCGGTGGACGAACCGTTCATCAGGACCTGGCGCTCGCGGCCCCTGGCGGTCATTGTCCGGGACAATACCGCGCTCCCGGTGCGGAGCGGCGCGAGCGCGGTGACGGGCAGAAGGTGGGCGGTCATGGCCCACGTCGGGACGATTTTGCCCTACGCGCCGTCCGAACCCGTCAAGTCGCCGCATACGCTGGTGTATGTGCCGTTGCGGGGAACGGACGGCAAGGCGGTCATGGCCACCGCGTTTTCTCCCATACAGGCTACCCGCGCCAAGCCCCTGGACCTGACGCCCCTGAACGTCGCGCGGGTCGGCAACGCCATGATGGGGCAGCCCTACGGCTGGGGCGGCCTTTTCGGGCAGCGCGACTGCTCGGCCGCCATGCATGACCTGTTCGCGCCCTTCGGCGTCTGGCTGCCGCGCAACTCGCGGGTCCAGGGGAGGATGGGCGAACGGATCGATCTGGCGGGCCTTTCCCCGGACCAGAAAGAGGCGCGGATACTGCGCGGCGGCGTGCCGTTCTTTTCCCTGGTCGGTATGCCGGGACACGTGGGCCTCTATCTCGGGGCGTATCCCGTACAGGACGGGGGTACGACGCGCGAGGTTCCGGTCATGTTCCACAACGTCTGGGGCTTGCGTGTAACCAGCGGTTCGGGCAAGGACAAGCGCGAGGGACGGGGCGTCATCGGAAAGGCCGTTGTGACGAGCCTCCGGCCGGGGGCGGAACATGAACAAATTTCTTCTCCGGCGAGCCTGCTCGACAGGATAAGCGGGTTGGCCGTTCTGCCCGAGCCCCTTCCCCAGGAACGAGCGGGACGATAGCGTATGGCGGCACATGGAACCGACAACACCTTTTTCCTTGCGACCCTCGGCTGCAAGGTCAACCAGTATGAAAGCCAGGCCTTGCGCGAGGCCTGGACCGCTCGCGGCCTGGTCGAGGTCGATGCCGCCCGTGCGGCGCGGACTGTCTGCATCAGCACCTGCGCGGTAACGGCGAAGGCCGTTGCCGACGGGCGCGCCGCCGTACGCCGCGCGCACCGGGAGAATCCGGAGGCCGCGATTGTCGTGACCGGCTGCGCGGCCCAGGTTTTGGCGCGGGAATTTCGCGCGCTGCCGGGCGTGGCGCGGGTGGTGCCGCAACAAAACAAGGCGTCGCTTCTGTGCTGCGGGGTTAACGCGCCCCTCGCCGCTCGCGGGCCGCATTGCCCCGGCGGGACGCCGGATCGCGGGGAAACGGACGGCATTCCTCCGTATCCCCCGTTCGCCATCGTTGCGTACGACCGCTCGCGGGCCGTGGTAAAGGTCCAGGACGGCTGTTCGCATCGCTGCACCTACTGCGTCGTGCCCCTGACGCGGGGCGAATCGCGCAGCCGTCCGCCCGCAGAGACCCTCGCGGAGGCGGAACGCCTGCTCAAGGCCGGGTTCCGGGAACTGGTGCTCAACGGGATCAACCTGTCCCAGTATGGCCGGGATTTTGCGACGCCCCACGATTTCTGGGACCTTGTCGCCTTGCTGGAAAAGAACCTGGCGCCCGAATGGGCGGGCAGGGCGCGCATCCGGTTGAGTTCGCTGGAACCGGGCCAGCTCGGGGCCAAAGCCCTGGACGTGCTCGGCGAAAGCTCCCTGGTGGCGCCGCACCTACATCTTTCACTCCAGAGCGGGAGCAGGGACGTGTTGCGGCGCATGGGGCGCGGCCACTACGACCCGGGCACGTTGCCGCGATTCTGCAAGGATCTTGCCGGGATATTCCCCAGGTTCGGGTTTGGCGCCGACATCCTTTCCGGGTTTCCCGGCGAAACGGACGAGGACGCCGCCGAAACCGAAGCCCTGTGCGAGGCGTTGCCGTTCAGCTACGCGCACGTCTTTCCCTATTCGCGCCGTCCCGGTACCCCCGCCGCGAACTGGCCGGGGCAACTGGACCCGGAGACGAGGAAAGCGCGGGCCGCGCGCCTGCGCGCCCTTTTGGAGCGGAAAAGCCGGGCGTTTCTGGAATCGTGCCGCGCATTGCCGGAAGTCGTGGTGGCCTGTGAGCTTTCGGAACACGATCCGGAACGGATCGGTGGCGGCGTCAACGAATTTTATGGGGAGTGCCGGTTCGCGGAAGGCCATGCGCCGGAAAAATCCCTCTCGCGCGCCCTTGTGAAAGCGCGGCCCGTGGGGGTCGGGGACGGCTGGCTGTGGGTTGAAACGTTGGCCGAAGCAAGAGCGCCCTGAAGGGGCAACGCGGAAGCGCGGCAACTTCGGCACCAATCCCGGATCGCCGCCGGTCCGGGACGCCGGTCAGCGCATTTCGCACACGTCCGCGTCGTGCCACGTAACGGTGTCAGGGGTTATTCCCAGGGCGGCGTAGGCTTTTTTCAAGCCCCCCTTGTGTCCCCAGAACGCGCCCTGGAAACGACGGGGCAGCCCGAGGTATTCGACCGGGCGGCCCAGGCGGGAAGCCTTCTCGCTAAGAAGGCCGAAAAGGGCGTGGGACCGTACGACGTCTCCCAGCGCGGGATGGCGGGGACCGGCAAGGATGCCGCCGTGGTCGAGCCCGTCCTGCGGCGCGAGCCCGATGCGGATGACCGGAATATCCGCCCGCCAAAAAGCGCGCAGAGCGTTCGCCAGCAACGGGATGGCCGCCTCGAGGGGCCAGGGGACGAACTCCCCGCGTTCGAACATGGCGGCAAGGGCCGTTCCCGCAAGGACAAGGCAGGGGTACAACCGGACGGCGGCCGGGTCGAGCCCGACGGTTTCGTCGATATCCCGGAGGAAGTCTTCCTCCAGCATCCCCGGCATTCCGGGCATGAGCTGGATGCCGAGGGCGAGGCCGCTTTCGCGGACCATGGCGCAGGCGCGCCGGGCGGCTTCCCCGGTGTAGCCTCGTCGGGAGACGGCCAGGGGCGTATCGCAAAAGCTCTGCACGCCCAGCTCGAGCATGACAAGACCCGCCTCGCGCAGTGCCTGAAGATGCGCCGGGGAGAGCGCGTCCGGCCGCGTGGACGCGCGGACGCGCGTCACCAGCCCCTTGGCCCGGTAACGCGCGGCGAGATCGAGGCAGGCGAACTGGTCGGCTGGAGGAAGCGCGGTGAACGTTCCGCCGTAAAAGGCCAGCTCGCGGGGCCCTTCCCCCTCGTCCGCGGCGCGTTCAAGGCCTGCCGCCAGGTCCGCGAGAACGTCCCGCACGCCGCGCGGCCGCTCGCCGGTTTGGAGCGCCTGGGCGCAGAAGACGCATCGCGTGGGGCATCCTTGAAACGGCATGAATACCGGCTGGATGCGGGGTTTCGCCCGGTCTGCCTCGGGCGCGGGAAAGATAAGGGCGTTCATGCCGGCTCGGAAAAAGTGTTACGGAACCCGATATATATGCAGTATAGCTTGCATTATTGGGTTGTTTATTATACTGTGCATTACAAAGTGTAAAGAAAACGCAAACCAGTGCTTTCGCCCGCGTGAAAGCGCCCCGCAAACGAGATGGAGCGCGTAACGATGCCGCCTGTTTCCGAATCCTGTATTTTCTGCCGCATTGCAAAGGGCGAATTGCCCAGCATAAAAATCTACGAGGACGACGATATTCTGGCGTTTCTCGACATCAACCCCGTTTCCTCCGGGCACACGCTGGTGATCCCCAAGGGCCATTACGAGACCTTGCTGGATATTCCCGATGCGCTCGGCGCGAAGATGACCCCCGCTCTCGCCCGCATAGGCCGGGCTATCATGACGGCCACAAAGGCGGACGGCTTCAATTGCCTGCAAAATAATTTCGCCGCTTCGGGCCAGATCGTTTTCCACTCCCACTGGCACGTGATCCCCCGTTTTGACGGGGACGGCCTGAAGCAGTGGCCCCATAAAACGAATGTTGACGCGGCGGCTTTGCAGGCTGTCGCGGAGGCTATCCGCGCGGCGTTGTGATTCTGCGCCGAATTGTGCAACAGCCGATAGTCGGCCAAACTTTTGCGACTGCGTCACTCTGTCCGCAACGGAGGAAAGAATGTCTGGCAAAACCTTGACCAAAGCTGAAATCGTCGACGCCATCTATGAAAAGACCGACCGCAACCGCGGCGAGGTCAAAAAAATCGTGGAAACGCTTCTGCGCATCATGAAGGATGCCGTCAAAAAAGACGAAGCCCTCCTCATCAGCGGGTTCGGCAAGTTCGAGGCTTACGGCAAGAAAGCCCGGCGCGGCCGCAACCCCCATACGGACGAAAGCATCACCCTGCCGCCGCGCAAGGTAGTGGTCTTCCGTCTCTCCCGTAAATTCCGGGCCGAGCTGAACCCGGAATAACCGTTCATCCCATACTCCACCACGCGCCCCCGGGCGCGTTTTTTTATAGAGAGGGTTTTTCATGGTCATGAAGCGTTTCCGCCGGCTCCTGCTGTTTTTCGCGCTCGCGTATATCGTTCTTGTGCTGTTATGCCTCGCGTATGAATACGCGACGTATGTGCCTTCGGTCCGCCAGTTCTCCGGTGAAGTGAGCGCGCCTTCCGGCACGGTGACCAAGCGGAACTATGCCGGCGCGAGCTACACCGTTCCCGGTCCCTCCGCCGGTACGCGGGTTGACCAGAAATACGAGCGGACGGCCACGGTCCAGTCCCAGAGCAAGGCCTTTGATTCGGACGAGCAAGCCGTCAGGGAAAAGATCGCCGCCTATAGCGGCATCATCCAGTTCGAAAGCGGGCGCGGCACAAAGGGCCGGAGGATGCTGTTCCTGCACGTGGGGATATCGCCCACGCGGTTTGACGCGTTCTACAAGGAGATACAGGAAATCGGCACGGTCCGGTCCATGGATATCACCAAAACGGACAAGACCAACGAATTTCTGACCCTCAAGGCCAAGCGCGCCTCACTCGAAAAGAACCGGGCCGCGTTGATGGAACTGAAAAAACGCGACGGCCGCATCGACGAGCTCATGGCCCTGGAGCGGGAGATATTGCGGATCGAGCAGGAACTGCAAAACCTCGGTGTGCAGCTCGGCGAGTTCGACGAGGTCAACGCCTTCTGTACGGTGCGGTATACGCTCGTCGAATACACGGAATCCGTCCGGGCGCGGAGTTTCCTCTCCTACTGCAAAAGCGCAGTGATCAGCGCGACCTGGCTGTACGCGGCCGGCGTCGCGGTCGTTTTCTTTCTTTTCCTGACTGCGCTGCTTATCCTGGCCGTGGCGGACCGCTTCAACGTGGTGCGCGGGCTGCTGGAAGACGCGGCCCGGAAATAACGCCCCGGCGGCGCAAGGAGAAACCATGCGGACGGTACGGTTACCCGGCGGTGAGGAGGTTCCCGCCCTGGGACAGGGCACCTGGTATATGGGCGACGACGCCTTGAAGCGGAGCGAAGAAATCGCGGCGTTGCGGGCGGGCGTAGACCTGGGCATGACGCTTATCGACACGGCGGAGATGTACGGCAACGGCCGTGCCGAGGAGCTCGTGGGCGAAGCGGTGGCCGGGTTGCGCGGCCGGGTTTTCCTTGTCAGCAAGGTTCTGCCCTCCAACGCGTCCCGCCAGGGAACGAAAAAGGCTTGCGAAGGCAGCCTCAAACGGTTGCGGACGGACGTCATCGATCTCTACCTTTTGCACTGGCAAGGGAGGTATCCCTTCGAGGAAACCGTGGCGGGCATGACGGACCTGCAACGGGAAGGCAAGATCCGTTACTGGGGCGTCAGCAATATGGACGTTCCGGAAATGCGGGACATTTTTTCCATCCCCAGGGGCGATACCTGCGCCGTCAACCAGGTTTTGTACAATCTCTCCCGCCGGGGGGTGGAATATGATCTCCTGCCCTGGTGCCGGGAGAACGCGCTTCCCGTCATGGCATACTCGCCCGTCGAACAGGGCCGGATCCTCAAGGACAGGACGCTCGGGGCCGTGGCGAAGCGCCATGGCGCGACGCCCGCGCAGGTCGCCCTTGCCTGGGTGTTGCGCGATCCCGGCGTCATCGCCATCCCCAAGGCCGGGACCGTGGCGCATGTGAAGGAAAATGCCGCCGCCGGGCTGGTTCTCACGCCGGACGACCTCGCGGAACTTGACGGCGCCTTTCACCCGCCCGCGCGGAAGATGCCGTTGGAAATGCTGTAACGATTCAGCCGGAACGCGGTTCCTCGGAAGGTATCCGCAGTAAAGCGCCCGCCGGGGGAACCGGCGGGCGCTTTACTGCAATGGCGGAGGGCGCGTCTTACTTCCTGGGCACCGGCAGGGAAACGCTGCCTTCGGGCATATACACCCAGGTGGCGTTCGGGCCGTGCTTTTTGGCGGCCGCGTCGACGGCTTCCTGCACGGTGGCGGCTTTCTTCGCGAAGAGCGCGTTGGTATCCTTTTCGCTGAACGCGGAAATGAGCCAGTATTCCTTTTCCGCCGCGACCTTGGCGAAACCGTATGCCTTATGCCCGCCCATGACGAAGTTCTTTTTCACTTCGTCCATGATCTTTTCGGGCGACCAGCCCCGGTTCATCCATTCTTCAAACACGTGTTCGCCGTACCCGGCGGAGCATTCGGCGGCCAGGATGATGGTGCCGCCGTGCCGGGTGATGCGGTCGGCGTGGTCCAGGGCCTTCTGCGTCTGGTAGGCGTTGATGTCGCGCGGGTAGCCGCTGGCGCAGGTCACGCAGATATCCACCTGCTTGTCGAACGGCACCTCGAACATGGAGGAAGATACGTCCACGGCGGACCGCCAGGCCTTTTCCAGGTCGCCGGCGTGGATGCTCACCACGTCCTGACGATCGTTGACCACCACGATGAGGATGAAGTCGACCCCCACCTGGCGGGCGGCTTCTATCATTTCGAGGCTGACCGGGTTCTGGTCGATGGGCGGCAGGTTGTCCATGAGCTCGACCATCCGGGCGTGGTTTTTCTCGACCGTGTTTTTGCCGGCGAGCCCCGGCAGGATGGAATTGCGCCCGCCGGAATACCCCGCGAAGTAGTGGGGCATGACCACGCCGAGTGTGATGAGGAAATCCGCCTCTTTCGCCAGGGTGTTCACGTGGAATTCATACCCGGACTTGAACGTGCCCATGAAGGTATGGGTTTCCGGCTTGAAGGCGTCGTGGCTTATCACGGAGAAACGGTCCACGATGGCGTCGCTGTAAAACTCGCGGTTCTGGGCGTCGGTATGCGGGTCGTGGATGCCGGTCGCGACCAGCAGCGTCACCTGGTCATCCGTGATCCCCGCCTCTTCAAACGCTTCGATCAGGGGCGGGAACATGACGGCGTACGGTGTGGGCCGGGTGACGTCGTTAACGACCACCACGACTTTTTTGGGCGCCCTGTCCCGCAGCATTTGGGCGAGGGGCGGCGTGCCCGCCGGATTTTTCACGGCGTCGCGGGCGGCGGCCAGGGGATCCGGGAGCCCCGGCCTGTCGTTGGGAACAATGACGGTCGGTGTGACGCCCGCGGGGAACGAGAAGGAAAGTTTGCCCTTCCCGTAAGCGAGTTCATGTTTCATTGAAAAGTACTCCTAATAGAACAGCCGCCCTTCGGGCAACGTAACTTGAAGGAACTTGACGAAAAGCACATACAGAAAAGCCACTTCGCCGGCCGCGATGACGGCGGCCTTCACAATATTGGGCGGCGTGCGGCGCGGCTCGAACCGAAGCAGCAGCGCGAAAATGCCGAGAAAGCTCGTTATTATAAATCCAACCCACTCCAGAGTAAAGACCCAGACCAGACCCACCGCGATGGTGAACAGCATGGATCCGTTGACCTGCGAAAGAAAGCTGGGGAGCCTGGTGGGCGACACGAAGCCCTTGATCATCAGGGCGATGCCGATAACGACAAGGCAGACGATCAGCTTGTTGGGGAAGAAGCGCGCATAGTGGGAAAAATCCGGGTCCAACTGGCTGTAGTACCCGGCGGCGAAAATGAACATGATCGCCGCGCCCCAGAAGTCGGTGTTGACCAGATTGTCTTTTTGCTTGAGATCGTTATTCATGATGCGCCTCCCGCGGCGGCCCGCTTCTTGTCCCAGAGCTTCCGGATCAAAGGCCAGGAAGCGGAAATGACCGAAAGCACGATGAGGATGATGGACAAGGGCCGGGTGAAGAAAATGAGCCAGGGCATGTCGGCGGAAACTCCGTTGCCCATGATGAGTCCCTGCACGAACCCCTTTTCCGCGATAGGACCGAGAATCAGGCCCAGCACGATGGGGCCGGGGTTGAATTCCAGCTCCCGCATCACGAGGCCGAGTATCCCGCCGACAAACATGACGATGACGTCCATTGAGTTGGAGCGGATGGCGTACGAGCCAACGATGGTCAGCAGGAGGATGGAGGGGATGAGCACCCGGGTGGGAATTTTCACCACGGCCTTGTAAACCCACTTGCCCACCAGCAGGCCGAAGATGACGATCATGGTGTTGGAGACGAAGAAGGAGAACAGGAAGGCGTACGTGATGTCGCCACGGGTGGTGAAAAGTTCCGGGCCGGGAGCGAGCCCTTGGAGCAGAAGCGCGCCGTAGATGATGGCCGCCGGCGGGGAACCGGGTACGCCGAGAGCCAGCAGCGGCACCATGGCCCCTTCCACCACCGCGTTGTTGGAGGATTCCGTCGCGACGAGGCCCTGGGGATTGCCCCTGCCGAACGTTTCCGGATCCTTGGCGACGCGCTTCGTTTCCGAATAGGCGACCAGGTTGGCAATGTTGCCGCCCGCGCCGGGCAGGATGCCCACGAACGCGCCGATAATCGAGGAACGTAACGTGTTGCCCCACCCTTTGACCACGTGGAGCCAGCCGAGTTTCATCGCTTCGAGGGAGGACTTGGCATTCAGGCCCGTCGGGTCGATTTCCTCGTAGCTGTCGCTGGGATTGATCGCGAGTTTCAGAATTTCCGGAATGCAGAAGAAGCCGATCAGGATGGAGATAAGT
>JAJBSY010000173.1 GCA_020861205.1 Deltaproteobacteria bacterium
CCGTACGGCGGGCGTTTCTGGATGAACAGGCGGCCTTCCTTCATAACGAGTCCTGTGGCCATCTCCAGGCTTGAATAGCTGACCTTCGGCTTGCCCGTCGGCCGTTTTTGCTCCGTGCCGAGACGGCGGGCCTCGCAATAGTCCCGCAAGGGGCAGGACGGGCAATCCGGTTTCTTCGCGCAGACCAGCGCACCGAGTTCCATGAGGGCCTGGGCGAACAGGCGCGGCGATTCCTGGTCCATGAGAATCCGGACCGTCTCCGCAATAAATTTTTTAACCCCCGGCCGGGTGAGGGGCACGTCGATATCGCAAATCCGCGCGAAAATACGCATGACGTTGGCGTCCACGGCCGCTTCCGGCTCGTCGAAGGCGATGGCCGCGATGGCCCCGGCCGTGTATTCGCCGACCCCGGGCAAGGCGCGGATCGCCGCGACCGTGCGGGGAAATTCGCCGCCATGTTCCCGCATGATTATTTGGGCGGCCTTGCGCAGGTTCCGCGCGCGGGAATAATAGCCGAGCCCTTCCCAGGCTTTGAGCACGGCGTCCTCGTCGGCTTCCGCCACGGAGGCGATGGTGGGGAAGGTCCGCATCCAGGCCTTGAAATAGGCGACCCCCCGTTCCATCTGCGTCTGCTGGAGCATGATCTCGGAAACCCACACGCTGTACGGGTCATACGATTCGCGCCAGGGCAGGGGCCGCATGTTAGCGGCGAACCAGTCCAGAAGCTTCGCGGCGAATTCCTTCCGGCGGGCCGCATCGAGTTCGAACACGGGAGGCATGGTTATTTCCGCCGGTTCTGAATCTTGTCCAGCGCGAACAGGAGATCGGTCGCCAGGCCGCGCAACGAATGGAAAAAGGTATAGAACTGGAGCATCTGGTGCAAGGTCAGGCGGTTGGTGGCCCCTTCCTTGCGCAGCGTGTCCAGCCGCTTTTCCGTGATATCCACAAGCTCGGTCAGGGTGCGCACGAGATCCGGCACGGGAGCGGCCGGGGTGCTCCCCCCGAGGTGGCGCAGGGTCGCCATGATCGCATCCGCGAGGCGGCGCAGTTCCGGCGCCATGATGACGTCAAACCCGCCGGTCGGGTTTTCATAATCGTTCAACGCTTCCAGCATGGGCTTGAGGTGCGAGATGGCCCTGTCCAGGGTTCGGGTCTGCACTTTCAGGACTTCGTGGTCGTAGGCGAAGACCAGCGACTCGTGCTTGCGCACCCTGAGAAAGGTCTCGTGGTTGTGCCAGGCCTGTTCCACGAACGGCTCGAGCATGTGAAAATCCATGGCCCGCTGCCTGTCCAGAAACGCGGTCACCAACTCGTTCAGGTTGATGGAGCATTGCACGTACTGGGCGGCCAGGTCACGCCGAAGCCCGTCCACGAGCCGGACCGGCCAGAGCACGACGGAAACGAACAGGGCGGAACCGACGCCGATGGCGATTTCCAGCATCCGGCCTACGCCCACGCCGAATTTATCGGCATTGTCCGCCCCGGCGAGAAGGACGACCACCACGGTAAGGGCGGCCATGGTGTACCGCGGGCTATACTGGCTCAGCGAGGCGCACAGGGCGGACCCGATCCAGAGGGCCGCGCCCATCCAGATATCGCCGCCCGGCAGCACGGTCAATATTCCCATGCCCAAAGCCGCGCCGATAATGGTGCCGGTGATCCGGTGCACTCCGCTCTGGATGGCGTCGGCGACGGTCAGCTGCATGGCGACCACGGCGGACACGACGGCCCACTGCCACATTTCCAACCCGAGGATATGCGTGACGATATAGGCCAGGACAACGGCAAACCCGGTTTTCAGCCCATGCCTGACCTGGGAGGGGACCAGTGAACTCAGTGTGACCCGCATAACGCGCCTTTTTTTTGCGGCCTTTCTTGCCGGCGCAAGCCGGGGCCGCTTTTTTCCGTGCAGAACATTCCTTCTGCGATACTATAGAGGGAGGGACTTGTTTGTCCAGCCCCCGGAATATACCGGTGCGGGGTGGTTTGCCGCGATTCCGGGCCCTTGGCAAGCGAAACATCCCCCGGCGGCAACTCCGAAAACGAAGCCGCCACGCGCGACCGCGACCGGCATAGGGAATCGCCGCACCCGCCAGGCGGCGGTGCCTCAATGTGACTTCAGACAAGGAAGGCGAGCTCCGCGCGGAGCGAAGTGTATCAACACATGCATGAGCTTCGCACGGGATGAGCCTGACAAAGTGTCAAGCAAATCGAGTCACTGCCCGCCACCCCTTTCCGTTGCCTTTGCGCCGTGAACGGCGTAGCGTTGCCGGGTGCTGACGACGTTTGCCATATACTGCCTGTTCGGTGCGCTGGTCGGGCTCTGGGCCGGGCTCATGGGCGCCGGAGGGGCCGTCCTGCTGGTGCCGATTCTGCACTTTACCCTCGCCCGGCAAGGGGTGGATCCTTCCTTGGTCCACCACATGGCGATCGCCACCACCATGGCGAATATCCTGTTCACCTCCAGCGTCGCCGCGTATACCCACCATCGACGCGGCGCGGTTCCCTGGAAAACCGTGGCCTGGATGATTCCGGGCATCCTCGCGGGTTCCTTTGCCGGAAGCTATTGCACGGCCTATATTCCGGCGCGCCCCCTCACCTTGGGATTCGCCTTTTTTCTCCTGTACGCGGGAGCGCAGACGTTCGTGAGCGTCAAGCCCAAGGCCTCGCGGCACATGCCCGGCAAAGGCGGGCAATTTCTCCTGGGAGCGTTTATCGGCGCTTTTTCCGGGCTTCTCGGAGTCGGAGGCGCCGCGGTAACCATCCCGATTCTCCTTGTCTGCGGCGTGCCGCTTCTTTCCGTCGTGGCCGCGTCCGGCGCGTTCGGTTTCCCCATCGCCGTCGCGGGCTGCACCGGATACATGCTCACCGCCTGGAACCACCCCGGGCTACCCCCCTACTCGCTGGGCTTCGTCTACCTGCCGGCCCTTCTCGGGCTCGTGCCTGCGAGTATGGTCTTCACCTCGATAGGCGTCCGGCTCGCCCATACCCTGCCGCAGAACGTCCTGCGCACGGCCATGGGAATCTTTCTGCTCTGCATGGCCATCCGTATGATCTGGAAATTGTACTGACCCGTCCGGCCCCGGCGGCTTGCAGGCGCAAGGGGCGGGCGGAACGACTACAGCGCGCCGCTTATCATACGGTACGACACAAAAAAAACAAGTACCCCCAAACCCTTGCGCACAATCTTCGGCGGCAGCGCGTGGGTGAGGCGCACCCCGACAGGGGCGAAAACCAGGCTGGCCGGGACGAACCCCAGCAGAGCGGGCAAGTAGACGTATCCGAGCGAATACGGCGGCAGGTCCGGATGGCCCCAGGCCGTCAGCATGTACCCGACGCACCCGGCGACGGCGATGGGAAAGCTCAAGGTTCCGGCGGCGGCGATAACCGACAGGATGGGCAGCCCGCAGATTATCAGGATCGGCATACTGACCATCACCCCGCCGATGCCGAGCAGGCCGGAAAACACGCCCACGAACAGGCCCAGTATGATCTGGCCCCACTTTCCGGGCATGTGCCGGGAGGCCTTGGGCTTGATCTCCACGAACATCTGGATGCCCGCATAAATAAGAAAAACGCCGAAGCCGAGGATCAGAGGCCTGGCGGGGATGTAGGCCGTGCTGAAACTGCCCCCGAAGGACCCGAGAAAAGCGCCGGGGACCATCCAGAGGATGCTGTTCCAGGGGACCACGCCCCGCTTGTTGTGCGAATACGTTGTCATGCTCGACGTGAACAGGATATTCGCCATGGTGGTGGCAATCGCCATGTGGTGGACCAGGGAAGGGTCAACTCCCTGCCTTTCCAGGGTATAATGCAGGATGGGAACGAGAAAGACGGCTCCGCCCGCGCCTGTCAGCCCGGCGAAAAGCCCGACGATGCACCCGAACAGAACGTATATGAGAAGCATGCTCAGCACGGGCGAACCCTATCCCCATCCGGGCCGGAAGGCAATGGAGAACGGGGTAGTGCCTCATTTTGCTTGATACTTCGTCAGGCTCGTCCCCGCGAAGCTCATGTATGCTTGATACAATCCGCTCCACGCGGAACTTGCCTTCCTTGTCTGAAGTCAAATTGAGGCACTACCCGGCCCGGAACGCCACGCCGCGTCCGTTCGCCAAACCGTCAGCGCATTTTCCGTGTCGGCGGTTCCCCGCCTAGCGGCGGGCGCGAGTGCCTTCCCACCTTCGGGTTGCCGTCCACGGATAGTCCTTTTTCGCGTCAGATCGCCGGCGCCTCGCCTGAAAAAAAGCCGCCTTGCGGCGGCTTTTCCACTTCCGGCTTCAGAACCAGGAAACCCGCAAGGGTTTTCGCGGCGGCAGCGCATGGTACCCGACCTCGGGATAGCCGAAAAAGGCCATGCCCTGGACGGCGACGGAGTCGTCAAAGCCCATGAAGTCCCGCAAGGGAGGGTATCCCGCCAGAGCCCGCATTCCGAACCCGCACCAGCAGCTGCCGATACCTCGGGCGTGGGCGGCAAGGCAGAAATAGGTAACCGCGATGGAGGCGTCCACCGGCCCCCAGGCCGCGTCCCTGTCCGTTACGGCGAAGACCGCGTTCAGCGCGCCCCGCAGGATCACGTCATACCCGCCTTTGTACCGGGCCAGCATACCGTCCACGTCGTAACGCGCGTTTTCGGCCGGGTCTTTTCGCACCACCTTGTCGAACCATTCGAGGGTCAGCTCGGAAAACCGGACGGCCTTGTCCTTCCCGCTCAGCACAACCCAGCGGACGGTCTGCAGGTTGCTGGCGGTGGGCGCCCTGCGGGCCACGTCCAGCATGGCGAGAATATCTTCCTTTTTCACCGGTTCCTGCTTGTACCGGCGCATGGAACGGCAGGAAAGGAGAAACGTTTCCGCTTTCGCCGTATCGAACTTCGGTTCCACGGGGAACGCCATGGGCCGCTCGCCGTCGCATTTCGGCGAAATCACGGCCTCCGTCGGGCAGACGGCGGCGCAATGCCCGCAGGCGTTGCATTGGTCGAAGTTCGCGGCGGGAAGGGAAGGGAAGCCTTCGCCGTCGGCCACGAGGACCTGGCGGTTACAGTCGTAAATGCACAGCCCGCATTGGATACATCGGCTCCGGTCAAGGGAAAAATCTTGCATACAACCTCCTTGGCAATAGGCAATGGTTACCATCGCGGGCCGGGGAAGAAAAGGCAAAAGCGGCGGATTTCCCGAACCGAAACGCGGCGACGGAAAACACCCGCCGGCTTCCGGCGGGCGTCCGCTGACGGCGCGCCATATAGCGCGTCATTTATAAACCCGCGCCTCCTGCCAAGCTGCGGCAAGAAGAACAGCCCCGCGACCGGCGCCGCCCGCTCCGAGGTCAGCAGACCTTGCCGGCGTAATAATCCTGAAGCGGCGCGACGCTGCGCTTGTCGCGCCGCAGCGTTTCCAGCCCTTCAACGGCGGCGGCCTGCGCGGTGATGGTGGTAAAGAGCGTGATTCCCCGCATTATGGCATCCGCCCTGATGGGACTGGCGTCCCGGGCCGACGTGTGGCCGGACACGGTATTCACGATCATGTCGATATCCCCGTTGCGCATGAGGTCGAGCAAATGGGGCCGTTGCGGGCCTATCTTGACCACGGTTTGGGAGGCGATGCCGTTCTCGGCCAGGATATCGCGGGTCCCGGGCGTGGCGTAGATCGTGAAGCCCAGGATGGCCAGCCGGGCGGCCAGCGGCACCAGCGCGTCCTTGTCGCGATCGGATACCGAGAGGATTACGTTGCCTTCCACCGGCACGCGGGAATTGGCCGCGGACTGGGATTTCAGGAACGCCATGCCGAAGGTCCGGTCGATCCCCATGACCTCCCCGGTGGAGCGCATTTCCGGCCCCAGGTTGATGACCGCGCCCGGGAACCGGTCAAAGGGGAACACCGCTTCCTTGACAACGAAGTACGGCAGTTCGGGCTCCTTGGTGAACCCGAGCTGCTCCAGGGTTTCGCCGGCCATGACGCGGGTGGCTATGCCCGCCACGGAAATCCCGATTGCCTTGGACACGAAGGGAACCGTCCGGGACGCGCGCGGGTTTGCCTCGATAATGAAAACCGTGCCCCGGTGGACGGCGAACTGCATGTTGAGCAGCCCCCTGGTGCCGAGGGCGAGGCCGAGGGAATGCGTGTGCCGGCGGATGTCCGCCAGGCTCTCTTCGCTCAGGGTATGGGTCGGGATGGAGCAGCAGGAGTCGCCCGAATGGATGCCCGCCTGCTCGATATGTTCCATGATGGCCGCGATGGTCACGTTTTTGCCGTCCACGACCGCGTCCACGTCCACTTCCACGGCGTCTTCCAGGAACTTGTCGACCAGGATCGGCGACTCCGGCGAAAGAACGAGGCCTTCGGTCTTGCCGCTGACATAGTCGCGCAGCGACGCTTCGTCGTGGATAATGCGCATGGCCCGGCCGCCGAGCACGAACGAGGGCCGCACCATGACCGGGTAGCCGATCTTCGTCGCGACGCGGCAGGCGGATTCCTCGTTAAAGGCCATGCCGCTGGCCGGTTGCGGCACGCCCAGTTTTTCGGCCAGGGCGCCGCACGCGTCCCGGTCCTCGGCCAGCGCGATGCCCTCCGGCTGGGTGCCGAGAATCGGAACCCCGGCCTTTTGCAGAGCCTGGGCCAGGTTGAGCGGCGTCTGCCCGCCGAACTGGATCATCAGGCCCTCGGGCTTTTCCGCCTCGTAGATGGCCAGGATGTCTTCCACGGTCAACGGCTCGAAATACAGCCGGTCCGCCGTGTCGAAGTCCGTGGACACGGTTTCCGGGTTGGAGTTCACCATGATGGTGGTTATGCCCATGCTCTTCAGGGTGAAGGCCGCCTGCACGCAGCAGTAGTCGAACTCGATCCCCTGCCCGATCCGGTTGGGGCCGCCGCCGAGAATCATCACGGAACGCTTGCTCCTGTCCGCGACGGTTTTCTCGTGGGCCACGTCCTTGCCGGTCGCGTCGTAAGTCGCGTAAAAATAGGGCGTAAGGGCCTCGAATTCCCCGGCGCAGGTATCCACGCTGCGGAACACGGAGGTTACCCCGGCGGCCAGGCGGCAGGCGCGCACATCCTCGACGCTTATGGGATCCGGCAAAACTTCCGCGCTGATGCGGGCGATGCGCTCGTCGCTGAACCCCTGGACCTTGATATACCGCCAGAGCGCTTTCAAACCCTCGCCGGGATCCCGTTTCTCCTTTGCCAGAAGCGGCAGAAACTCCGTGCGTATCACCGCCTCCGTCTGCCGGACGGTCTCGATCTGGTTCAGGAACCAGGGATCGATACCCGTGATGGCGTGGGCGTCCTCCAGGCTCAGGCCGAGGTTGAGGGCTTCATACAGTTCCATCAGCCGCTCCGGGCCCCGGCGGTGCAGTTGCTCCGTCAGCTGGGCCAGCCGCCCGGCCTTGGACTGCGGCGCGTCAAACCGTTTGGGCAGCGGCTCCAAACCGGCCAGGCCGGTTTCCAGACCGCGCAGGGCCTTTTGCAGCGCTTCGCGGAAATTGCCGCCCAGGGCCATGGTTTCACCCACGGACTGCATACGCAGGCCCAGTTCCCTTTTCGCGCCGTCGAACTTTTCAAAGGTGAACCGCGGAACCTTGACCACGCAGTAGTCCACGGTCGGCTCGAAGCAGGCGGATGTTCCCGTGATGTCGTTCTTGAGCTCGTCCAGGCGGTAGCCCACGGCGAGTTTCGCCGCGATGCGCGCGATGGGGAAGCCCGTGGCCTTGGAGGCCAACGCCGACGAGCGCGAAACGCGCGGGTTCATTTCGATGATGACCCGCCGGCCCGTTTCCGGATCGATGGCGAACTGCACGTTGCAGCCGCCCGTATCCACGCCGACCGCGCGCACCACCGCCAGCGCGTCGTCGCGCATGGCCTGGTATTCCACGTCCGAAAGAGTCTGGATGGGCGCGACCGTTATCGAGTCGCCCGTGTGTACGCCCATGGGGTCGAAGTTCTCGATGCCGCAGACCACGATGGCGTTGTCCGCGCCGTCGCGCACCACCTCCAGCTCCATCTCCTTCCAGCCGAGCACGGATTCCTCCACCAGCACCTGCCGGATGGGGGACGCGAGCAGCCCGGACCGGGCGATTTCCCGGAATTCCTCCAGGTTGTAGGCGATGCCGCCGCCCGTTCCGCCGAGGGTATAGGAGGGGCGCACAATGGCCGGGAACCCGATTTCCTTGACCAGCCGCAGCGCCTCGTCGACCGAGTGGGCGAGTTCGCTTTTGGGGAGGTCCAGGCCGATTTTCTGCATGATTTCCCGGAAGCTCTGGCGGTTTTCCGCCAGTTCGATGGCGTTCGGCCTGGCGCCGATCATCTCCACCCCGTATTCCTCGAGCACGCCGTGCTGGTGCAGCTGCATGGCGAGGTTGAGGGCCGTCTGCCCCCCGAGGGTCGGCAAAATGGCGTCCGGCCGTTCCTGCCGGATAATGGCCGACGCCATGTGGATGTTCACCGGCTCGATATACGTGCGGTCCGAGAAACCGGGGTCCGTCATGACCGTGGCCGGGTTGGAGTTGAGAAGAACGATCCGGTATCCCTCTTCGCGCAGGGCCTTGCAGCCCTGAGTTCCGGAATAGTCAAACTCGCAGGCCTGGCCGATCACAATGGGACCGGACCCCAGGACCATGATGGTCTTTATATCGTTACGCTTCGGCATGGGGTTTCTCCTTGATGACGCCCGGGGAAAGGGAGCTTTTGGGAAAAGTTCCCTTTCCCCGGACCGCATCCTTCAAAAAATCGGGGGGATGTGTCGCCGATTGATTCATAAGGGTCACTCGATAAAACGAATTCCGGTCCGGTCCAAACGGAAGGCGGCCCCGAGGCGGCGATCCGCCCAAAGACGCCTTGGCCGGGGCGCCGCCTAAAACAAACTCTGCGCGCTCTCCATCAGGTTGCGGAACCGGCTGAACAAATGCAGGGCGTCATTGGGACCGGGAGCGGCTTCCGGGTGGAACTGCACTGAAAAGGCCATCAGGTTGTCCGCGACGAGCCCTTCCACGGTGTTGTCATTCAGGTTCCAATGCGAGACGCGAACCCCCGCCGGGAGGGTATCCGGGTCCACGCAGAACCCGTGGTTCTGGCTGGTGATGAGCACCCGTCCGGAATCCATGTCCTTGACCGGGTGGTTGATGCCGTGATGCCCGAATTTCAGTTTGTACGTTTTCGCGCCGAGGGCCGTGGCGAGGAGCTGGTGGCCGAGGCAGATGCCGAACACCGGGACTTTGCCCACCAGCTTTTTCACGTTCGCAACGGCATAGCCGCAAGCGGCCGGGTCACCGGGGCCGTTGGAAAGAAAAACCCCGTGGGGATTGCTTTGCAGCACTTCCTCCACCGGGGTCGTGGCGGGCCATACCGTGGGCGTGGTGCCCGACGTGGCCAGATTTTCCAGAATGGCCTGTTTGATGCCGAAATCATACACGGCCACGTGGTACCGTTTCTGCTTCTGTTTCCCGCCTTGGGCGTTCTCCCCCGCTTCGGTTCCGGCGAACAGGTATTTTTCCTCGGTGGTCACCCTGCTCGCCAGGTCAAGCCCTTCCATCGACGGGAGTTCCCGCGCCCGCCGCAAGAGGGAGGCTTTGTCCCGGTCAACGGCGCTGATAATGCCGTTCCGCGCGCCGTGCTCGCGTAGGTGCAGGGTAAGGGCCCGGGTGTCAACCCCGGCGATGCCGGTAATGCCCATGCGTTCCAGCTTTTCGTCAAAGCTCTGCTCGGCCCGCCAGTTGGAATAGTCTGCGGTTGTAACGTCATGCACCACCACGCCGCTGGCGCCGAAAAACATGGACTGGTCATCCAGGGGGGTCGAGCCGTAGTTGCCGATGTGCGCGGCCGTGAACGTGACTATCTGTCCGTGGTAGGAAGGGTCGGTCACGGTTTCCTGGTAGCCGACCATCCCGGTGGCGAAAACCACTTCGCCGACGCTTTCCTGCTTCGCGCCGAGAGCGGCGCCTTCGAAGCAGGTTCCGTCATCGAGCATGAGACAAGCGGGTATCGTATCCTTCATACTATCCTCGTGACCCGGAGCCGGGCCGGTCATGGAACAAAAATAAAATCAAATCCGTTTTGCAACTTTGGGGCCAAGTTCCGGTCCAGCCGGCGCCATTCGAGGAAGGCGCGGCGTACCCGGCCGTCCATCCGATCCGGGCCCGGCGGCCATAAAGAAAGCAAGGCGAATCTACCCATAAAACAACAAAAATGTAATCTTGTCTTTTTTATTTTCTTCATTTATGTAGTTTTCTGATCACGTCCAGACGCGCGGTTTTCACGGATTCTTACGGTTTGGAAAATTTTTTTTCGCGCCCTGTCCGGGTTTTCGCAAAAAACCGTTATGGCGGGGCTTGTTTTTGCATGGTTGTTGCTACGCCATCCCCCATGGTAGTAACGGCCATAAAAGCCACTGACATGTAGAACATATAAAGGAGTATCTCTCATGTCCTATTCTCTGCGCAACGCTGTCCGGTTGTCCGTAGCCACCGAACCGCCCGCAACGACTCCGACCCCGCTGTGCGAAGCGTCCCATACCGAACTTTACGGCCGTGACGTGTTCGGCCTGCGCGCCATGCGCCAGCGTCTGCCCAAGCAGGTGTTCGCCCGGCTTGAAATGGCCATCGAAAAGGGAGAAGGCCTGCACGAGGGCGATGCCGATGTGGTCGCAAGCGCCATGAAGGACTGGGCCATCGAGAAGGGCGCCACCCATTACACCCACTGGTTCCAGCCCATGACCGGCCTTACCGCCGAAAAACACGACGCGTTCCTCACGCCCGTCGGGCGCGGCGACGTCATCAACGAATTTTCCGGCAAAACCCTGATCAAGGGCGAGCCGGACGCTTCCTCCTTCCCTTCCGGCGGCATCCGCTCCACCTTTGAAGCCAGGGGCTACACGGCGTGGGATCCCACCAGCCCGGCCTTCATCCTGGCCAACGAACGCGGCAAAACGCTCTACATCCCCACCATGTTTTTCTCTTATACCGGAGAAAGCCTCGACCGTAAAACGCCGCTCATGCGTTCGATCAAGTCCATCTCCGAGCAGGCGCTCCGCATCCTGCGGCTCTTCGGCAACGCGACGGCCACCCATGTTACCCCCATGGTCGGCGTGGAGCAGGAATACTTCCTGGTGGACAAGCGCCTGTTCAAGCTGCGCGCGGACCTGATGCTCGCCGGCCGCACCATATACGGCTTCAAGCCCTCCAAGGGCCAGGAGCTGGAAGACCAGTATTTCGGGTCCATCAATTCCCGCGTGCTGGCCTATATGTCGGAAGTGGAAGAACACCTGTTCGCTCTCGGCATCCCCGCGCGCACCCGTCACAACGAAGTGGCCCCGAACCAGTTTGAACTCGCGCCCATGTATGAAGCCGGCAACATCGCGACCGACCACAACATGCTCATCATGCAGGTGCTCAAAGCCACGGCCGACCGCCACGGTTTCGCCTGCCTGCTGCACGAAAAACCCTTTGCCGGGGTCAACGGGTCCGGCAAGCACAACAACTGGTCCCTCTGCGACTCCGACGGGAACAACCTGTTCGACCCGGGCAAAACCCCGTGGGACAACGCCCAGTTCCTGGTCTTCCTCGCGGCCGTCCTGCGCGCGGTGCACAAGCACGCCGCCGCCATCCGCCTCGGCACCGTCGGCGCGGGCAACGACCACCGCCTCGGCGCCAACGAAGCCCCGCCGGCCATCATATCCATCTTCCTGGGCGACCAGCTGACGCGGATTATCGAAAGCGTGGTCAACGGCGATTCGGCTTCCTCCAACTGGCAGGGATCCCGCATCGAACTCGGCGTGACTTGTATGCCGCCGCTGCCCAAAGACTTCTCGGACCGCAACCGTACCAGCCCCTTCGCGTTTACGGGCAACAAGTTCGAGTTCCGGGCCGTCGGCTCTTCCCAGTCCGTCGCCCCGGCCAATACGGCGCTGAACGCCGCCATGGCCAGCGCGCTCGACGAAATCGCGACCGAACTGGAAACCTCGGTTGGCGAAGGAAAACCCCTGAACAAGGCCGTCCAGGAACTTCTGGAAAAACTTTACAAGGAACACATGGCCATCGTGTTCAACGGCAACGGCTATACCGCCGAATGGCAGGCTGAAGCGGCGAAGCGCGGCCTTCCCAACTTCAAGGACACCGTCACCGCCCTCGCCCATTACAGCGACCCGGCGGTCATGGACGTGTTCCTGTCCACCAACGTGCTCAACGAGCGCGAACTCCTGGCGCGCCAGGAAATCCTGCTCGAAAACTACATCCGCCAGATCCATGTGGAGGCCAAGCTCGCGATCTCCATGGGCCGCAGCGTCATTCTTCCGGCGGCATTCAAAGCCCTGGAAAACATGGGCAAACTCGTCGCCAGCGTAAGGGGCGTTCTCGGCGACAAGGCGGACCTGCCCGAGGAAGCGCTGTTCAACACCATGCGCGGCCACGTGCTGGCGCTGATGGACGCCGTGGACCATCTGGACACCGAGCACGACAGGCTTGACGCCATGAGCGGCACGCTCAAACGCGCCGAGGCGGCGCGCGACGTCCTGGTGCCCGGCATGGCCGCCTGCCGCGTCCACGCCGACGCCCTTGAAGCCATAATGGACGACGCCCTCTGGCCTCTGCCCAAGTATGGTGAGCTGCTTTGGAACCATTGCTGAGGATACCCGCACGGTGCCTTTTGCCTCCGCCCGCCACGGGGGAGGACGAAAAACCGCTTTGAGCGAGGCCCTCAAGAGGCAGGCCGGCTGGGGCGAGCAATACGCTTTGCCCCGGCCCTGCCTTCCCTTGGGGCCTTCCCCGGCCCCGGGCTTTCCGTAAAATCTCCCCCGCCCCATCACAGGCTTGGGTCTAAGGGCGGGCCAGCGG
>JAJBSY010000056.1 GCA_020861205.1 Deltaproteobacteria bacterium
GCACCCGCCAGATCCGAAACCGGGCTGGGATGGGGCTTCTCAACCTCCCCGGTCCGGCTACTTCACGGGCGTCCAGGGAAGACGCACGTCAGGCCAGGTATGCCAAATCCATGCGCCGCAAACGGCGACGAGGATTCCGAGAACGAGCGCGAGCACCAGGGGCCAATGGCGCGACTTGCGGAGCGGATCGTTATAACTCCTGCGCGCGTTGGGTGGTAAAACGGCCGTGCGCGTCAGCTGCTTGCCGAGGGGAAAGTTGATCGGCACCAGTTTGTTGATGGCCCAGCCCGATGCTTCAAGAAGCGGGCCCAGGTTGCGTTTGCGCAGCTTGATCCAGGCGAGCACCACGGACGGTCCGGATATGAGCAGAAACGCGCCCAGGAACACCAGGGGAATCTCCCACCAGGCCAGGGAAAACAAGGCCCGCGCGATGCTGGCGACAGCCGTGCCCAAGGCGCCCAGCGCCAGCCCGATGGCCGCGAAGATACCCATGCTTTTGCCGATATCGAAAGCCGGGGCTTTGCCGGCTGTCGCATTCGTCGCGGTCGCACCGAGATTTTTGGTGATATCCGCCTGCTTGGACGCCGCGAGTTTGCCGACCTGGTCGCCGATCATCCGGGCGAAACGGCGATAGGGATCCCATACGGCCTGCCGGATGCTGATGGGGTTCAAAACCACCTTGGTCACGGTCGCGTCCCAGTCCCGCCCGGAAGAATCGATAAAAACCCCGTTGCGCCCGACGACCAGCATGTCGGCGCCCCCGGCGGTCACGGCGGCCACGATGCCTTTCGTTTCCGTGCCGGTTTCGGGTTTGTCCTTAATACGCGTGCATTGGCAGTAAACCAGACAGAGCTGGCTCAGGGTCGCGAGTTTGGAATGGGCTTCCACCTCGGTCACAGGGAGGCACAGGCGGCAGCTCCTCCCATCGATATACAGCAGGCCGGACTGGAACATGGCATTGTGGCGGAACGAATAAAAGTCATAGAACGAAACGAAGTTCATGAGCAGCCGGTGCAGGTGCGCGTGGTACAGTACCAGGCGTTCCAGGTCGGCGATATCCGTCGAGGCGGAAGGCGCTTCCGCGTCCTTTCGTATCAGGTCGAGCACCGCCGCCAACGTGCCGCCGTCGAGATACCTGTCTATGCGGTCCTCGCCGAGCTGGTCCGGAATACCCGTCGGTGCGACGGTCACCTTGGCAGCCGTCGCCGCGGGCTTTTTCGCCAGGGCGGCTTGATAGGGTTCAAACGATGCGAGCAACTTCTCCCAGTCCTGGCGGCTCATGGCTTCCGGATCGGCCAGCAGGGGACGGACAAGCTCACCCAGCCGCTGGATGCGTTTGCGCCAGGCCTGTTTGAGGCCCCGCGCGAGCGAGAGGGGCCGGTCCGGCGCGACCCGCGCGAGGGGAAGCTGCTCCAGGGACGCCGATTACAAAAGACCGTGTTCCACCACAACGGGGCGATCTTCCTCCTTGGGGTCCGCGCAAGTCCACGGCGCGAAGGAGGCCATGTCGCAACGCAGAAAATAATCGTCGATCTTTCCGCGTAATTCCCCGACAAGTTTCCAGGCCTCGGCGGTACCGGGGCCCAAGGGTGTCGCGCTGTTGTCAACGGACTCGCGCCAGGTTTTCCAGGCTTTGAGGGTATCCACGAAGGCATTGGCTATTTCCGCGTTGATGCCCACGGCCCCGCTGGAATCCTCCACGCCGCCGATGACGGCCAGGGCGTCCTTGATAAAGGCCGACGCCTCGGCCCCGAACGCCGCTTCCGGCTGGATGACGCCGTCCCCGTTGAAGGTGTTCTGTTCGGCGGTTTCCAGGGCCTTTGCCACGTCCGGATAGGATATGACGGCGGCATCGGGTTTCCCAAGTCCGGCCAGCACCGATTTGGCGGTTTGCCGGAGGTTCGCCCCGACGGGCGTTCGCGAGATCCTGTCAAGGGGCAGTTCGGCCGGCGCGTCAACCATGTCCGCCGGGTCGGCGAGGCGCGCGCAGAGCCATTTGACGGCTTCCAGCACCTCGGGCATACGGATGCGGCCGTCCTTGTCCGTATCGAGCAGGGCCAGGGTGCGCGGATCGAATTCCAGCCCCGAAGCCGGGCAGCTCAGCGCGACCCAGAGCTTGGGATTGAGCTGGTCCAGATGCGCCAATTCTTCCGAAGTGGTCAACGTGGCCTGGTCAAGGCCACCCAGACGCTGAAAGTTCCATTTGACTCCTGAATCGGTAGCACTCATGTCGATCTCCTGTTTCGCACACACAAACGGAAAGGCGCCCCTGGAAGCGCCGGACGGCCTCTCTTTCATGCCACTATACGGCATTTGCCCCGTATGGAAAATATTTTCAGCGTGACTTAGAAGCGAACGCGGGCGGCTTTCCGGCGGAAAAACCGCATCCGGAAAAACGGCCCGGATGACCCTGTTATAAAGAAAACGCTTCGTCGGAAATGACGACGATCCCGTTCTCCGCCAGAAGACGGGCTGTCAGGCCCCGGCCAGGCACGAGACGTGAGGCGAACGTGCCGTCGTAGATGAAACGCACGCCGCAAGAGGGGCTTCTTTCCTTGAGCACCGCGGTCGTTACACCACACTCCCGGGCTATGCCGAGGGCCGCGGCCGCTCCGCGGGCGAACGCGGCCGTCCTGTCAACGCCGCCCTTGTCCACCACGGCGGCTCCCCGGATCTCGCACGGATCGCGCGGAACCGGGAGGCCGCCCAGGACCTCGGGGCAAACCGGAATAACAAGCCCGCGAGCGAGAAGCTCCATAAGGTGCGGATGCATACCGCCGCGTCCGTCGTACCGGCATTGCACGCCGCACAGGCAGGCGCTGGCCACGATGCGTTCCGCCATGCTCAGGGACGTCCCTTTGGACGGAGGAGATAAAGCCGCGTCATGACCCAGTCGACGACCAGAGCGGGGTTAACCTGGGCGGTGACGCTTTCCTGCCCTTCGGCAAGAACGGCGTTGGCGATGGCGACGCGATTCTCCGGCAGGGAGGCGAAAAATCGTGCCAGATCCGCTTCCGGGGACGCGGCCGCGGGGACGTCACGGCCCGTCGCGCCGGAAAAGACCTGCGCCAGGGCCCGTTGACAGACCAGGATCAACGCCAGCGCCCCGGCGGCGTCAACCCCGCCGCGCGCCCCCGTGCGGCTGAAGAGCCCCTTGCCGGTGGTCAAAAATTCCGCGGCCGTCGCGGCCCACCCGCGCATGGTTTCGGGTTCGTCCGCATCCTCCCTTGAAACCAGGGGGTCTGGCCAGGCGAGCGTCACCACCCAGGACCGGGAAACCAGCGTCGGCAAAAGCCTTTCGCGCTGGGGAGCCGTCAGGGCGAACACAGTTGCGGGCAACGCCTCTTCCAGCGACTTGAGCATCGCGTTGGCAGCCGGCTCCGTCAGGCTCTGGGCTTCGGACAGGATCACGACCCGGTACGCGGATTCCCGGGCCGCTTCACCCAGCGTTGCGCGTACCGCCCGCACCTCGTCGATGGAGATGCTGCCCGCCGACCCGTCAAGGAAAAACAGGTCACGATGCATACGCGCCATGAATTTCAGGCAAACGGGGCAGGCAAGGCAGGGCCCCCGGCTTCCGTCCGCGTTCAAGGCCGGGCTTTCGCAATTGAGCGCCATGCCCCAGTAAAGAGCGGCGTCGGCCCGCTCACCGGCCGTGCCGCCTTCAAACAGGATGACGCGCGGGGGCGATGAAACCAGAGCGTCAAGAGCGGCGAACACCCGCCCGTGGCGGGGACAGTCCGCCATGGAGCGCAAACCCGCCGCCCGGGACCGCAGGTCCCCGGCAGCGGGCAGGGCGTCGGCTTCCGTCTCGCGCGGCGAACGTTTTTTCGCGCCCGCTTTGGCGGCGGTGTCAGTCATCCGTGCGCGCGGACAATGGTTTGCTCACGGTCGGGCCCCACGGAAACCATCACCACGGGCACGCCGCAAAGTTCTTCCAGCCGCCGCACATACAGGCGCGCGTTTTCCGGCAGGTCTTCCCAGGACTTGGCCCCGGTAATGTCTTCGTCCCATCCCGGCAACGTCTCATAGACCGGAGTGACGTCATCCAGCGCCCCTTCGAGCTGGGGCGGGAAGTCCACTATTTTTCCTTTATATTCATAAGCCTTGGCAATTTTAAGTTCTTTCAACCCGGAGAGCACGTCCAGCTTGGTCAGGGCGATTTCCGTCAACCCGCAAAGCCTGGCGGATTCGCGCAAAACAACCGAGTCATGCCACCCGCACCGCCTGGCGCGGCCCGTGGTCACGCCGAATTCCGCGCCTTTCCGGCGGATGGTTTCGCCGAGGTCGTCAAGCAGTTCGGTGGGGAAGGGGCCGCTGCCCACCCGGGTGCAATAGGCCTTGGCAATGCCGATGATACGGCCGAGGTTGGCGTTATAAACGCCGGAACCCGTCAGGGCGTTGGCGGTGACCGCGTTGGACGACGTCACGAAAGGATACGTTCCGTGATCGATATCGAGATGCACGCCTTGCGCGCCCTCGAACATGACGCTTTTGCCCGCCTTCCAGGCATCGCCGATGGCGGTGCTGACATCCTCCAGGTAGACGGAGAGGCGCTCCGCGTACGGACGGATTTCACCGAAGACCTCGTCCACGCTGAGGGCCTTCTGGCCGTAAAGCCCGGTCAGGAGAGCGTTTTTCTCTTCAAGCGCCCGGGCTATCTTCCGGCGAAGCAGGTCCGGCTGTAGGAAATCCCCTGCGCGGACGCCGATGCGCGCGGCCTTGTCTTCATAGCAGGGGCCGATGCCGCGCCCGGTGGTTCCGATCTTGGCGCCGGCGCGCATGGCCTCGCGCGCCTGGTCCAGGAGTTTGTGGTACGGCATGATGATATGCGTTTTGTAGCTGATTTTCAGGCGATCCGGGCCCGTGTCCACCCCGCGCAGCATCAGGGCGTCCATTTCCTCGCAAAAAACCTGCGGGTCCATGACCACGCCGTTCCCGATCAGGCACAGGCAATCTTTATGCAGGATGCCGGAAGGAATAAGGTGCAGCGCGTATTTTTCACCGTCGGCAATAACGGTGTGCCCGGCGTTGTTCCCGCCGTGGAACCGTACGACGACCTGGGCGGACGGGCTCAAAAGGTCGACGATCTTCCCCTTGCCCTCATCCCCCCATTGCGCACCGATTACAACCACATTTGACATGAATCGCTCCTTCTGGCATCTTGCGCCCACAGAAAAATTCGGGGGGCGGAATCAGACGTTGACCATAATCCCATTCCCCGCGTAAGGAAAAAAGAACAGACCGTCCCGGAACGGCACGGCCATGCAGTATAATGCCCGATTTTTTTGCCGCTGCAAAGTCCAAAATCTCCCCCTTTTCCCTTTTCGGCATTATTTCGCTTTACAACGCGCGTCACCCCCACGTATGAGGTTTTATGCATTATTCTCCGCTACGCTTATGGCGAGCGTTACTGCCTGTTTTGATCCTTCTGGCCGGGAGCCTCGCTCTCTTGGCTTACTGGCCGGACAGGTTGCCCGCGGCTCACGGCGAGACCGCGACCGCCTCGTCCGGGGAACCCTGGTCCGAGGGCGGCGTCCTGCGCGTCGGTTCTCCCGAGCCGCTGCGCCAGGCATCGGTTTTGTCCCCCTACGGGCCCGGTTTTGAATTCGAATTGGTGTCCGTTTTCTGCGCCGCCGCCGCCGCCAAACCCGTATGGGTGGCTGTGGCCGACAAGGATACCGGCCTGGCCATGCTGGAACGCCGCGAGATCGATCTTCTCGTCGGTTTCTGGGGCGACACCCAGCGTTCCGGCGAATCGGGCGGACGGACGGGCGTCACCAAAGGCAAGGCTTACGCGCACTTCAATCCGGTGAGGATTTCCGGCGCCACGGTGCCCCGCCCGGACGGCGAGTCAACGGATGACGGCAAGGATCCCCGCGCGCAAAAGCCGCGTTCCGTTATCGAAGCCCTGGCCTGGACCTTCTCGTCGATCCTGTCCGCCTTCGGCGATACGCCGGGCCAGGACAAAGAAGGGCAGCCCTTCCCGGTCTTTTCGTTCGTCACGGACGGCCGGGGAGACGGCAAGGATATCGTGTTGCTTGACCCCGCCTCCTACGCCCTGTGGCTTCCCTTCATGGGGGACGTGAATTCCCGAAAGGTCGGGCAGACGACCCCGTACCGCTGGTTCTGGCGGAACGACGATTCCGTTCTGGCCGAACGCCTCGAGCAATTCTGGAAGGACCCCGCGCGGGATGCGGAGGTCGCAGAATTGACGGAACGCTATTTCGGCTTCCTGCCCAACACCCTGCGGCAGAGGGACATTCTGGAACTTGCGGAAGCGCTGGCGACCCGCCTGTCGAAGTATGAAACGTTCATCACGAACGCGGCAAAGGAAACCGGCGTCCCGCCCCTGCTGCTGGTCGCGGCCATTTACCAGGAATCGCGGTTCGACCCGGACGCGGTCAGCGAGACGAAGGTGCGCGGCATCATGCAACTCACCGCCGCCACGGCCGAAATGCTCGGGGTGGACAGAACGGACCCGGAACAGTGCATCATGGGCGGCGCGCGGTATCTGCGCGATCTCTGGGAACGGGTCGGCGAGAAGGCCGCCAACGACTGGGACCGCTGGTTCATGGCCCTGGCCGCCTACAATCAGGGAATGAGCAACCTGAACAGAACCATCCGCCTTGCCCGTGAAATGGGGAAGAAAGGCAACAACTGGGCGGATTTGAAGCAGGCGTTTCCCCTTTTAACGAACTGCAGGGGCGTGGAGGCCAAATCCTTCGTGGAACGGATACGGTACTACAACTTTATCCTGCACGGGCTAGTCGCCCTTGCGCCTGCTGAAACGCAGGACTTTGCACCGCTTCTTGGGCTTGCCGTCGCCGACGCCGACTTCTAGCCGCCGCTCGGCGGAATCCTCGCTCTTTTTTCCCTGCTGCTCAAACCAGGCCCTGGTTTTATCCAGCCCCGGCAGCGGCGTGTCCGCCCGCGCGGTTTCCAGCCCGGCGGCGAGATGCTGGTTGAACAGCTGGTTCTTCAGCCGCACGGCCTGAATGAGGCTGAACACGATGGCGGCCTCTTCCCAGCGTTTCGTCGGCTCGAAGCGTTCCACTATCGTGGCGTACTTGTCCCAGAGAGCTATAAGCGACGCCTCGTCATACGCGTTCAGTTGACGGGCCATTTTCTGCAGCATACGTTCCATGGTGTTCCTTCCCTCAAACCTCGCGTCCTGGAATTATCCGCCGAAAAAACAAGGGCGGCGGAAAAGGAATCCGGACACGGTTAATCAGGATACGGCAAAGCGTGCTGTGCCGCAAATGGAATTTGCCCGCCGGCCCCGTCTGTGCTAGTAACTCTCCGGCGGCCACGTTCGCCGCGAAAAAAAACGCGCTACCGTCCCGAAGCGCCCCCCGCCGCCCGAACCGGCGGAGGCTTGACTAAAAGGGCTGCCGCGACCGGCGCTTGTACCGGCCGGAGCCTGTTTACCGGAGGTTCCATGAGTTCCCTGAAAGCCATGTACACGACCATTTCCGATGACCCGTTCCCGGAAGACCTCGCCATTTCGTTGGGCGGCCAGCGGCTCGTTTATAAAAAACGCGTCTGGACCATCGACGGGGAACAGCGGGGACTGCGCTACGGCGAAAACCCGGACCAGCCCGCCGCCGTGTATGAATTGGTTGAAGGCTCGCTCTCGGTCGGTGGAAAGGAATACCGAGCCCCCGGTGAAAGCGTCATTTCCGCGCTTAACGAAAAGCAGATGATCCAGGCCGGAAAGCATCCGGGGAAAACAAACCTCACGGACGTGGATAACGCCGTCAATATTCTCCAGTACCTGACGGCCAGGCCGGCCGCCCTCATCCTCAAGCACAACAACCCCTGCGGGGCCGCCTGGTCCCAAGAAGGCGTGGGCGATGCGCTGGAAAAAGCCTTCTGGTGCGACCGCATCGCCGCCTTCGGCGGCGCCGTTGTCGTCAATCGCCCCATGGATATGGCAGCCGCCCGGATAATCGATTCCGCCTATTTCGAGGTGGTCGCGGCACCTTCCTTCGAGCCGGGCGTCCTGGAAGTCCTAAAAAAACGCAAAAATCTCCGCATCATGGAACTGCCCGCCCTGGCGGATCTTTCCTCCATGGCCCATAAGCCGTTCCTCGATATCAAGTCCCTTTCCGACGGCGGGCTTGTCCTCCAGCAGTCGTTCATGAACCGCATCCGCACCGTCGCCGATTTTCTGCCCGCGTCCGCCACGGCCAAGGACGGTACCACGGTCATCGCCAGAAAACCGACGGCCGCCGAGGCGGACGACCTGCTTTTCGCCTGGGCCGTTGAAGCCGGGGTGACCTCGAACTCCGTCATCTTCGTCAAGGACGGGGCAACCGTGGCCATTGGCACCGGCGAGCAGGATCGCGTCGGCTGCGTGGAGCTCGCCGTGTACAAGGCCTATACCAAGTATACCGACAAGCTCGTGTTCCAAAAAACCGGCCAATCCCTGTACGAGATCACGCTCAAGGCCAAAACCGACGCCGACGCCGCCAACATTCTCGAAGAGTGCAGAAAACGCACCGAGGAAGCCCGCGGCGGCCTGGCAGGGTCAAGCATGGTCTCCGACGGGTTTTTCCCCTTCCGGGACGGGGTGGACGCCGCGATGGTCCATGACGTCGCGGCCATCGCCCAGCCGGGAGGATCGCTCCGCGACACAGAGGTTATCGGCGCGGTCAACGAGCGGAACGTGGCCATGGTCTTTACCGGACAACGTTCCTTCAAGCATTAGGATTATTGCATAATCCGGTCCGGAAACCGGGCGGGAGCGCCGGGTCCGCCGGAGCTGATCTTTCGGGCCGCGTACGTGCCGCGCATACCCGTTGTCGGCTTTGCGGTAAAAAACCCCTAACTAAAGTTGTTCCGATGTCCGATTCACGCGTTGCGTTTCCCAGCCCGGGTTGTCTGGTAGAGTGTATGCAGGGGAACAAGCCCGTTCTGCACTGGGTGCTTGAAGCCGGGAACGGTTCCGTCCGCATCCTGGCCCCCGGCGGCAAGGAGGGCAAACTGAGCGTATCGCGCCTTCTGCCCTGGTACGGCCCCGTCTTCTCCCCGGACAAAAGCAGGGAAGAGATCGGGAAGATACTGGAAGCGCACGCCGCGCGCCGGGAAGCCACCGCGAGCGAGGTCAACATCCTGGAAATATGGGCGTTCGCCCAGGGCGAGGTCGCGCGCGCTTCCGCCTTCTGGTTGGCCGAGCTGGCCTGGGAACACCCCGATATCGACCAGGTGGCCGCCCTGGGTCGCGTGGCGCTCGCCTGCAAAACCCATTATAAATTCACGCCGCCGGATTTTGAAATTTACGACGCGGCGACCGTGGAGCGGAAAACCGCCGAACAGGAAGCCGCGCGGGAACGCGAAACGCTTGCCAGCGTAGGGAGTGAGTTTTTTCGCGGCCTTTGGGCGGTTTACGAGCGAAAACGAACGCCCCTGGCGCCGGAGGAATTCCCGGAGGCGGAGCACCTCGCGGTGTTCGAGCGCATGGTCCGGGACCGGCTGGCCGACCCGGAGACCCAGAACGACGCCGAGACCTGGAAGCTGCTCACCAAGAGCCTGCCGGAAGACCCGCATACGGCCCTCCACCTCGCCGTGGCCTGGGGACTGGTCCGCGAGCACCACAATTTCTGGATGGACCGGGCCGGGTATGATGCGGCCGACGACTGGGCCGCCCCCTTCGCCGGGGAAACAGCGGCCCTGGCCGCCGGCGTCGCCGCAGCCCGCAGCGCCGAGACCGGAACAGCCGCCGGAACGGACTGCGGTCCCTTCATCAGCATCGACCCGGCGACCACCGCGGACGTCGACGACGCGTTTTCCGTGCGCAAGAACGAGGACGGCACGTTCTCCCTGTCCCTCGCCTTTGCCTGTCCCGCCCGGTTCTGGCCCTTTGGCGGGGCGTTGGATAAAGCGGTTTCCCGCCGCGCCAGCAGCCTGTATCTTCCGGAAGGCGATTATCACATGATGCCCCGGGAAGCCGTGCTTCTTTTCAGCCTCCTCGAACGGGAACCGCGCCCCGCGACGGTGCTTGACGTCCGCCTTTCCGCCGAGGGGGAGATGCTCGCCTTCACCCCCCGCTTCGCCTGGATAACCGTGGCCGCCAACCTCAGCCTGCCGGGATGCCAGGCCGTCATGGACGGACCGGCATCCACGGTGGAAGTGACCGCCAGGCAGATAACCGCCGCCGCGCCCCACGCGGCCATGCTCCGGGACGGATTTGAACTGGCCCTCCTTCTCCAGGGCCGCCGCGTCGAGTGCGGCGCCGTCATCACCGAGCGTCCCGACCCCGACGTTTCCGTGGACTACGAGGAAGGCAACGCCGTGGTTTCCGTCCGCCACGCGCCCGCCGCCCCGTCGGCCCAGACCCTTGTCGGGGAATTCATGATCCTCGCCAACAACGCCTTGGCGGCCTGGGCTCACGAGCGCTCCATTCCCCTGATCTTCCGCACCCAGGATGTGACGCTGCCAAAGGAATACGCCGGCGTATGGACGGAACCCGAGGATATCTCCCGCATCGTCAAGCATCTGCCGCCCTCGAACCTGGAGCTGGACCCCCGGCAGCACACCGGGCTGGGCGTCTCCATCTACGCCCCTTTGACCTCCTCCATAAGACGGTATACTGATCTGGTTAACGCGGCGCAGATCCTTTCCTTTCTGCGAACCGGCGGCCCCCGGCTCGACAAGCCGGCGCTCGCGGCCCTTCTGCCCTCCCTGGCGGCGTTTTCCGAGGCGGCCGCCCGCGTCCAGCGGTTCCGTCCACGGTATTGGAAGCTGCTGTTTTACAAGCAGATGGGTGACAAGATGTGGTGGGATGCCGTGGTGGTCGAGGAGAACGACGCGTTCGCCCTGCTCTGGCTGCCGCTGACCCAGATCGCGGTTCGCGCGCGGCGCAAGACCATGGGCGAAAAGGTCTACCCCGGCCAGAAACTGAAAGTGCGGCTCGGCAAAATCGATCCCCTGCGGAACGAAATCCGGGTCATGGCCGCGGCGGAACAGTAACGCCCATGAAAGTGAGGTGACTATGCTCGGATGGTTATGGCTGCCTGCGGCCTACGTGCTGGGTTCCATTCCCTTCGGCCTCATCATTGCCGCCAGGTTCTGCGGCCTGGACCCGCGCGAGGGCGGCAGCGGCAACACGGGCGCGACCAACGTGGCACGGCTCTGCGGCCCGAAGTGGGGCGTGCTCGTCCTTGTCTGCGACGCGCTCAAGGGGCTGGCGGCCGTGGCCGTCATGCTGCGCATCGCGCCGGATTCAGCTCCGCTCCACTCCCTGGCGGCACTGGCGGCCATCATCGGGCACCGGTATTCCCTGTTCATGCATTTCAAGGGAGGCAAGGCCGTCGCCACCACGGTGGGGGTTTTCATCCCCCTGGCCTTCTGGCAGCTTGCCGTCGCCGGGGCCGTCTGTATCCTGGTTATCTGGCGGTCCGGCTTTGTCTCTCTCGGTTCCCTCACCCTGGTAACGCTTCTGCCGGTCCTCCTGTTGCTCTCCGGCACGTGGGGACCGCTTCCCCTCGCCGTCCTGGTCATGGTCCTGGTCTACTACGCCCACCGCGAAAACATCCGCCGCCTGCTGCACGGCGAGGAAAAACCCTGGCTGAAACCCAAGTCCGAATAAAAGGAAGAGCCCATGTGCACCCAGCGCGCCGCCGACATTTTCCCCGCATACCGGGGCGAGATGCAGTATCACTGCCTCTCCTGCAACGCCCGCTACGGCATTGACGAACTTCTCTACACCTGCCCGGCCTGCGGCGAAGTCCTGCTCCTGGAGGACACGGGCTTCGACCGCCTGAAAAAAACATCCGCCCGGGAATGGCGGAACCTGTTCGATACCCGCGCGTCCACCCGCAACCCCGCCCTGCGCGGCATCTTCCGGTTCTATGAACTGATGGCGCCGGTGGTCGAGGAACAAGACATCCTCTACCTCGGCGAAGGCAATACCCCCATTGTGGCGGCATCCGGCGGCCTCGCCGGGGAAATCGGCCTGCCGTTCGCCTACAAAAACGACGGGCAGAACCCCAGCGCGTCCTTCAAGGACCGCGGCATGGCCTGCGCGTTCAGTTACCTGCAATCCCTGGTGCGCAAGCACAACTGGGACTCGGTCCTCACGATCTGCGCCTCCACCGGCGACACGTCCGCCGCCGCCGCCCTGTATGCGTCCTACATCGGCGG
>JAJBSY010000394.1 GCA_020861205.1 Deltaproteobacteria bacterium
CCGACATCGTGACCAACGATTTTTATATCGGCGACGGCTGCGAGGACATCCTCATCGTCGCGGGGTGTGGCATCCACAACAGCGGTTGCGAAACCTCGCGGCATGACGGCATCCATTCGTTCCATATCGGAAAAAACGCCCGCGTCGTCTACAAGGAAACGCATTACGGCAGCGGGGCGGAAGAAGGGGAGCGCGTGCTCAACCCCGTGACCAACATCTATCTCGACCAGGGCGGCGTTTTTGAGATGGAGAGCGTCCAGATCAAGGGCGTTGACTCCACCTACCGCGTGACCAGGGGCGTCCTGGATGCCGAAAGCCAGCTTTCCGTGACGGAAAAACTCATGACCCACGGCTCGCAGTCCGCGAAGACGGAGTTCGTCCTCAACCTCGAAGGCAGGGGAGCGAAAGCGGGGCTGGTCTCGCGGTCCGTCGCCAAGGGGAATTCCCGCCAGGAATTCGTGTCCAGGATCACCGGCAGCAACGCGTGCGTCGGCCATTCCGAGTGCGACGCCATCATCATGGACAACGCGGTCGTCAAGGCCGTCCCGGAGATCACGGCCACCCACGTGGACGCTTCGCTGATCCACGAGGCGGCCATTGGCAAAATAGCCGGCGAACAGCTGACCAAGCTTATGACGCTCGGGCTTACGGAGGAAGAGGCCGAAGCCCAGATTATCAACGGCTTCCTGAAATGATCGGCGCGGCGGCGCTTTCGCCGAACCCGTGAAAAACGGCCGCATCCGAACCGGGCGGCCGTTTTTTCGCATCCGAAGTCGCCGGTCGTTGCCCGCCGTTTCTTCCGCGCTCAGGGCAGGTCAAGCGGGGGGCAGGACGGTATGACGGGATCGGGCGCCACCTTGACCACCTTTTGCAGCCAGGCCACCTGGCTTCCCGGAAGCGCGCAGGCGAATTCGTTCGAGACCCGCTGCACGATGAGGGCATCCTCCTTGCGCAGGCATTTGGCGAGATGGTTATATATGTCTTTCGCCTTGGCGTTGCTGGATAGCAGCCAAAACGTGTCGAAGACCTGCAGGCAGTCGCCGTCGCTCGCGCCCCGGATGGCCGCGGCAAGAATTTTGTAATCTCTGGGCGACCGTTCCCTGAGTGAATAGTTTATCGCATAAACGGGCAAAACGTTCCTCCGTGGGGCAGGCCCCGGGTACGGCCGCCGCGCGTCAGATGCCGGACGGCGCGGAAAAGCCGACGCCATTTTTCTATACGGAAGATCGTTAAGAAGCAAGTGGAAGCGAATTCGGACAGGGCCGCAATGCTTGGTACTTCTCAGGCTCGTTCCGCGCGAAGCGCATGTATGCTCGCGACACTTCGCTCCGCGCGGAACCCGCCTTCCTTGTTCGAGATCCCATTGCGGCCTGCCCGAAACCGGGGAGCGCATCACGGGATGGACGCGCCGGCCGGAGGGACAAGTCTTCCCATATCGTGTATCGTGTGCCCGCCGGCCGTCGGGGTGCAAGGCGGGGACCGCCGGCGGCATCCAACGAATCAGCGAATAACGGGGAAATTACGTGAAACACGTTTCGCACACACTGGGTGACGTATGGAGTTGCCTGCGGGAACTGCGCCTGCGCGCTCCCCTGGTGCACAACATTACCAATTTCGTGGTCATGGAAGTGACGGCCAACGCGCTGCTCGCGCTCGGCGCGTCCCCGGTCATGGCGCACGAACTGGAAGAGGTGGAAGAGGTAACCGCATTGGCGTCGGCCCTGGTTTTGAACATCGGCACGCTTTCCAGGCAGGTCATACCTTCCATGCATAAGGCGCTGGATACGGCGACGGCGCTCGATATCCCGGTGGTCATCGATCCCGTCGGGGCCGGGGCGAGCCGTTTGCGGACGGACACGGCCCTCGCGCTGCTGGGAAAAAGCCGTCACGCCCTGCTCAGGGGCAACGCGTCCGAAATTTTGACTCTGGCCGGGCAAAGCGGCGGAACCAAGGGCGTGGACAGCACGGCTTCGGCGGCCGCGGCCGTGGATGCGGCCCAAAGCCTGGCTTTGCGGTACGGGTGTGCCGTGAGCGTCAGCGGCGAGGCCGACCTGGTCACGGACGGCGAGCGGTTGTGCTTCATCCATGGGGGAAACGCGATCATGCCCCGCGTGACCGGCATGGGCTGCGCGGCCAGCGCGCTCACGGGGGCCTTTGCCGCGACCTGCGGTGAAGACAGGATGCTGCCCTTGGTAGCGGCCATGAGCGTTATGGCCGCCGCAGGCGGTGACGCCGCCCGGCGAAGCGGGGGACCGGGAACCTTTTTGCCCGTTTTCCTGGACAACTTGCACACGATGGACATGGCCATGCTGGAAAAGGGCGCGGCTCTCAGTTTCGGCTGACGGGCCGTTTCATGGGCCCGGGCGGCGTTGCCGGCGGTTTGCGGGTAACGCCCCAATGTGCCATCAGATCTCTTTTGTTTCCGGGTCACGGTTCGGTCAAACGCGTTCTGCGGCAAGGAACTGTCTAATAACCGGCATAGCTGCTTCGGCCGGGGTCCGGAAAGCGAAATCCTGAAAAATGGCGTGCCCGGTATCCGGAAGCAGCATCAGCGACGCGCCGGGTATGAGGGAATGCATCGCGACGGCCTGTTCGGGCAGCACAATGTCCCTGTCACCGCTTATGATAAGGGTCTTTGACCGGATGGCGGACAGTTTTTCCTCCGGGACGACGACGTCTTCCAGCCACAGGGCTTTGGTTTTCGCCAGGTGGGCGGAAAAATCGGGATGGGGATTGCGTTTCAGGTACTGTTCCACGGCCTTTGGCATATGGTCCCGCGCGTATGCCTCGGAGAGAAGGGGAAGCATTGCCAGCCACTGGGGCGACATGCCGGACAGGCCCCTGTAGTTTCCGGAAACCGCCACGAGCGCTTTTACCGCGTCCGGCCGGTCGCTTGCCATATGAAACCCGATATTCGCGCCGTCGCTGTACCCGAGGATGCGGAACCGCTCCAGAGCGAGGTTCCGCGTGAACGCAAAAACTTCCTCGGCCATGAGCGCGTAATCATACGGCGCGTCGGTATCCGTGGATCGGCCGTGGCCGCGCCTGTCCACGGCGACGACCCGGAAGGAACCGGCAAGGTCGGCGAGCAGCCGGGTATAGTTGGCGGACGAGTCGAGGCCGCCGTGCAGGAAAAGAACGGTCTCTCCCTGTCCCTGGATGGAATAGTGCCAGTCCGCGCCCCGGATGGTCATGCGCATTGTCCGCTCCTTTCGTCACCGTCCAAATAGTGTGGCAGCCTTGCGAGAGAATAGTCGGGAGTTCGTTTTTTCCGCATGGGTCCGCTTGCCGGAAGGGCACGGGCTCCGGTATCGAAGCGCGCGTTACTTCCGGGCGTTTCCCTTTTCTTCCGGCCCGCCGTTCCGCGCTTCCTGGATGGCGTCGCGGATGACCATGAACATGCGGTCCTCGCACATGCCGCACCCAAGGCCGGCCCCGGTCATCGTCTGAATTTTCTTCGCATCGGTGATGCCCCGCCTTGCCAGGTCGCGAAAAGCTTGGCCGCTCACGTCGTAACAGGGACAGGCGCGTTTCACGTCTTCAGTCATGGTGGTCCTTCCCGCCGGTTGGATACGTTCAACGAGGCAACCAATGTAAGGCGCTCGCCGGGTTTTGTCCATGAAGAGCGCTCCCGGGAGCGCCGCAATATGCTTGATGCTTCGTCAGGCCCATGCCGCCCGAAGCTCAGGATGCCTAACCACTCTTCGCCCGCGCGGAACGCGCCTTCCTTGTTCGATACAGGATACGTCGGTCCTTTTGCGGCCGTGTGAGGAGCGGCAAAAAAATTATTCGCCATAAACCCTGCTTTATTGCGTAGTTAGGCGTGGGATTTTTGTTTCAAAAAGTATCGATAGTTGACAGTTTACAGAAAATAATGCTAGCCGGAAATCATATCGAATGTCCGGAATGCATGTCGGCATCCGGGTTGCCGATACACGGAGTCCCAACAGCAACATCGCGAATGGTGAAAGGAGACCGGAATGGCAGATGCGAGCAAAGACCGCGTCCTGAGCGGCGTACATTTCATGCTGGGCAACTATGCGGCTGTCGAGGGCGCGCTTTCGGCCGGCTGTACCTTCTTTGCCGGCTACCCCATCACGCCGGCGAACGAAATTTCCGAACGCATGTCGCAGCGGCTGCCCCGCCTGGGCGGCGCCTTCGTGCAGGGCGAGGACGAGCTTGCGTCCATTTACGCCTGCGCGGGCGCGTCCCTTGCGGGCGCCAAGGCCATGACGGCCACCGCGAGCGCCGGGTACAACTATATGCAGGAAGGGCTCGGCTACTGCTACACGATCGAAGCCCCGGTTGTGGTGCTGGACGTGCAGCGAGCCAGGGGGGAGAACTTCGCCAGCCAGGCGGACGTCATGCAGATGCGCTGGGGCGCGAGCGGCGACTTCGAAGCCATCGTTGTCTGTCCATCCTCGGTGCAGGAGCTGTACGACTACACCATCTGGGCGTTCAACCTCGCGGAAGAATACCGCAACCCCGTCATCATCATGAGCGAAACCACTATCGCCCTGATGCGCGAACGGCTGGACATTCCTCCGGCCGATCAGATCGCGGTGGTGAACCGCCGGTACACGGCCCTGCCTCCGGAGCAGTACCTGCCCTTCAAGGCGGACCGTTTCGGCTGCCCCGACGCCGCTCCGCTCGGCGAGGGCTACCACACTATTTACTCCCTGAACCCGCATGACGAGAAAGGCAGCATCGACTGGGATCCCGACGAATTCGACAGGCTGTACAAGCGGGTCTGCGGCAAAATTTACGAAAACCGTCACAAAATCTGCCGCACGGAACCGTACCTGCTCGATGACGCGGAGTACGCGCTCGTCGCCTACGGCAGCGAGGCGCGCGTCGCCAAAGAGGCGGCCCGCCTCGCCCGCGAGGAGGGCATCAAGGTCGGCGTCCTGAAGCTGTGCAACGTCTGGCCGGTTCCCGTGGAGCCCATCCTGGAAGTCTGCAAGCATGTGGGCAAGGTTTTCACGGTTGAAATGAACATGGGCAAGTACTGCGTCGAGGTCGAGCGCATTGCCGGCGGCAAATGCGAAACCGGCCGTATCACCAAAAACCGCGGCCAGGTGCATACCCCGGCCGAGATTCTGAGCGCGTTGCGGGAGGGCATCCGATGAGCCAGGCGAAAATCAACCCCTTGCGCCAATACGTGCGCTGGTTCGACGGCCGGGAAAAGCTGCCGCACTTCTTTTGCTCCGGCTGCGGCGCGGGGCAGGTGCTCAATTACTACATCCAGGCCCTGGACAAGCTCGGCATGGACCCCAACCGGATGATGCACATTGGCGGCGTGGGCTGCACGGCGCGCATTCCCGTGTATATCAGCACCGACATGATGCACGGCGTGCACGGCCGCACCCTGGCCTGGGCCACGGGCATCAAGCTCGCCAAGCCGGAACTCCCGGTCGTGGTCTTCGCGGGTGACGGCGACCTGGCTTCCATCGGCGGCAACCATTTCATCCATGCGGCCCGCCGCAACCTGGACGTGACGGTCGTGTGCGTGAACAACCTGAACTTCGCCATGACCGGGGGGCAGGTTGCGCCGACAACGCCCCTCAAGGCCCATACCATGACCACGCCGTACGGCAACGCCGAACCGCGTTTCGACCTCGTGGAGCTGGCCATCGCCTCCGGCGCGACGCACGTTGAACGCTGGACCACTTCCAGGCACGCCCAGTGCGCAGCCGCCATGCAACGCGCCCTCACCCACAAGGGGTTCTCCCTCATCGAAATTATTTCCCAGTGCCCGACGCACTACGGCCGGTACGCCTTGCGCACCGGCGATCCGGTCAAACTGATGGAGTGGATCGACAGCCAGACCGTCACCCAGAAACAGGCTGAGGGCATGAGCGCGGAGGAACTGGACGGCAAGCTGGTTCTCGGCGAATTCCTCAGGGTTGAGCGGCCGGTGTTTGCCGGCACCACATTCGCATAAGGAGCGCAGTACCATGAAATATCCTTTGCAAATCAGCCTGTGCGGCTTCGGCGGCCAGGGCATCGTCCTGTCCTCGGTCATCCTCGGCACGGCGGTCGTGACCAAGGGCGGCCTCTACGCCGTCCAGACCCAGTCCTACGGTTCCGAAGCGCGCGGCGGCCAGTGCCAGGCCGAGCTAATCGTGGACGAGCGGCCGGTGGCATCCCCGGTTTCCGACGATAAGGACATCCTGGTCTGCATGTTCCAGGACGCGTACAACCGCTATGTCCCGACCGTGAAGAAGGACGGTATGCTGGTCATCGACCCCGACCTGGTGACCAACCCGGACAGGAACATCGCGTGCACCTACGCGGTGCCGGCGACGGAAATGGCCGTCGAACTCGGCAACCGCATGGCCGCCAACATGGTCATGCTGGGATTCCTGTCCGAATCCACCGGGATCCTGAAGCTCGACGACCTGAAAGACGTGGTCGCCGACCATGTCAGCGAACGGTTCCGCGAACTCAACATGAAGGCCATTGACGCCGGCGCGGGCTTCGCCAAGGATAACGGCTTCTACCGCAGACAGGCCGGGTGACCGCCATGGATCTCTTCGAATTTGAGGGTAAAGAGCGCCTGCGCGAGGCGGGAATTCCCACGCCCGGCAGCGCCATGGTGTATGAAGCCGGAGGCGCCGCGCCGCTGCCGTACCCCTTCGTGCTGAAGGCGCAGGCGCTTGTCGGCGGGCGCGGCAAGGCCGGGGGCATCAAGGTCTGCGGCGATGACGCCGAATTCGCCCGGAACGCGTCCGCGATACTGGGCATGGATATCAAGGGGCACACGGTCCACGGCCTGATGGCCGAGGAAATGGCCAAGCCGGAACACGAGCTGTACCTGTCCGTTTCGCTGAACGGCGAAGGCGGCAAACCCCTTCTCATCGCGAGTCCCATGGGCGGCATGGACATCGAGCAGGTAGCCAGGGAGCGGCCGGACAAGCTTCTCACGCTGACCGTCGATCCGTTCACGGGCATCCATGCCTACCAGTATAAAATGCTCGCCGAGCTGCTGCCCATGGCGGAAGCGGAAGACCTCATCGCCACGGTGGACAAGGTCTACGCGGCCATGAAGGCGTTGAACGCCACCCTGATCGAAATAAACCCGCTCGGCGTGGTGAACGGCAAACTGGTCGCGCTGGACGCCAAGGTCGCGCTGGACGACGACGCGGCGCGGCTCAACGAGGGCCTGATCGCGAAAATCAAGGCGGGGCGCGAAAAGCTGCGCGGCTACAGCGAGCCGGAACGGGAGAACAACACCATCACCTTCGTGCCGCTATGCGGCGACGTCGGCCTCATCAGCGACGGCGCCGGGACCGGGATGCTGGCCCTGGATCTTGTCGGCGACGCCGGGGGCACGGTCGCGAGTTTTTGCGAGCTGGGCGGGATCACCACCGCGGACACCATGTACCGGGCCATGGAAAAAACGCGGGCTCCGGGCAATACCGGGCAGAGCCAGCTTATCGTTCTCAGCGGCGGCTTCAACCGCATGGACGACATGGCGAACGGCATCACGCGCTACATGCGCGAGCACGCGGTTACCGTACCCGTGTTCACCCGCATGTGCGGCACCATGGAAGAAGAAGGCTTCGCCATCATGAAGGCGCACGGGCTGCAATACCACACCGACTTGATGGAAACCGTGCGCCTGTGCGTTGCCGCGGCGCGCGCCCCGTCCGGAGACGCGTTTGGGGAGGGCAGGTAAAATGGCCATACTTATCAATAAGGATACGCGCGTCCTCGTGCAGGGCATCACCGGCAAATCCGGCCTGTTGCAGACAACCGTCATGCAGGAGGCGGGCACCCGGATCGTCGCGGGCGTAACGCCGGGCAAGGGCGGCCAGGTCGCCGTCGGCGTCCCGGTTTACAACTTCGTGGCCGAAGCCAGGGCCGAACACGATTTTGACGCCGTCATCAGCTTCGTGCCGCCGCTCGGCGCGCGCGATTCGAGCATCGAGGCCATCGACGCGGGAATCAGCCTGCTGGTCCTGACGACGGAAGGCATCCCCAGGCGGCATGTGGCGGAAATCGTGGCCTATGCGAAAAGCAGGGGGACGCATCTTGTCGGACCCGGCTGCGCGGGCCTCATCGCGCCGGGCATCTGCAAGGTCGGGTCGCACCCCACCCGTTTTTTCATGCCGGGCCGCGTGGGGGTCGTCTCCAAAAGCGGCGCCCTGAGCTATGAAATCGGCAAGACGCTCAGCGATGCGGGCATCGGCCAGTCCACGGTGGCGGCCATCGGCGGGGGCCCGGTTTGGGGCTTCACCCAGCGTGACGCCGCGGCCTTGTTCCAGGAAGACCCGGATACGGATGTCATCGTTCTTTTGGGCGAAATCGGCGGCAACCTGGAAGAGACGGCCGCCGCGTACATCAAGGCGCGCGTGACCAAGCCCGTTGTCGCCCTGATAGTCGGGCGCAACGCGCCGGAGGGCAAATCCCTCGGCCATGCCGGGGCCATCGTCAACGGAGACGCGGGAACGGCGGAAACGAAAATCAAGGCGCTCACGGACGCGGGCGCGACGGTGGTCGCCAACCCCGCCCAACTGTGCGCGGAAGTCAAAAAACACCTGTAAAGGAGCCGGTCATGTCGGTATATATAGACGAGAACCTCTGCAAGAGCTGCAAGATGTGCGTCAAGTTCTGTCCCAAAGATGTCTTCGCGCTGAGCGGCAAGGTGAACAACAAAGGGTACGAATACATGGCGGCCGTAAGGGAAGCGGACTGCATAGCGTGCAGGCTGTGCGAAAAGACCTGTCCGGATCTCGCCATTTACGTGGAAAAAGATTGACGCGGCCGGTCCCGGGCTTCGCCGAACCCATGATCCCGAGTTTCCGGCCGTGCGCCGTGGAGTACGCGGGCGGCGCCGTAAAACTGTAACGAGTGGAGAATTGCCATGATCAGTGAACGGATTAAACGGATGACGCCTTCGGCCACCATCGAACTCGAAGGCACGGTGGCCGAACTGGAGGCCCAGGGCGTGCACGTGATCGGCCTGAACGCCGGCGAGCCGGATTTCGCGACGCCCGATAACATCCAGGCCGCCTGCGAACGGGCCATCGCGGCGGGCAAGACCAAGTATATTTCCGTCACGGGCATCGCGGAACTCAAAAAGGCCATCTGCGACAAGCTCCTGCGTGACAACAACGTCGCCTACGATCCCGCCCGGATCGTTGTCTCAACCGGCGCGAAACAGGCGCTGGGCAACGCCGTCATGGCCATATGCAACCCCGGGGACGAGGTCATCATCCCCTCTCCCTGCTGGGTCAGCTACGTGGAGATGGTGAAGCTGGCCGACGGGGTGCCCGTGATCGTGCCAACCGACCCGGAGACGTTCCAGCTTGATATCGCCGCCATCGAAAAAGCCGTTACGCCCAAGACCCGCGCCGTCATGATCAACACGCCCAACAACCCCACGGGCGCGGTCTACACCCGCGAAAGCCTGCAAAGACTTGGCGAGCTGGCCATAAAGCACGACTTTTACATCATCTCCGATGAGGTCTATGAAAAACTGATATACGAAGGCGAACACGTGTGCGTGGCCTCCCTGTCCAAGGAAATTTACGAGCGCACCATCGTGGTCAACGGGTTTTCCAAGGCCTTCGCCATGACCGGCTGGCGTATCGGCTACAGCGCCTCCCCCCGTGACGTGGCCCGCGCCATGGCGTCGTTGCAGGGGCACACCACCTCCAACAGCACCACCTTCGTGCAATGGGCGGCGGTTGAAGCGCTGACCGGCGGCGAGGACACCATCGTCGCCATGCGCAAGGAGTTCGACGAACGGCGGAAATACCTGCTGCAACGCCTACGCGCCATGAAGGGTGTCACCTGCCCGGAAGCCAAGGGCGCGTTCTACCTTCTGCCGGATGTCAGTTTTTACTACGGGAAAAAAGCGGACGGCGCGGTCATCAAGGATTCCTTCGATTTCTGCAAGTACCTGCTGGACGACGCGCGCCTGGCGGTTGTTCCCGGCGCAGCCTTCGAGGCGCCCAAGACCATCCGCATCGCGTATTCCAATTCCCTTGCAAACATCACGGAAGGCATGGACCGCATGGAAAAGGCCCTGGCCAAACTGCACTAACCTCCGGCCGGGCATTTCATGGTGCGCGGAGGATGCGCCTTTGCGCCAAGCCGAACCGGGGAGGCGGTTTTGAACCGTTTCGCGCGGCATACTACAATGAGGGATATTCATGAGCGAGAAAGCGAAAAAAGGCTGCGAAGTGCTGCTGCTTACCTGCGCCGAAGCCAAGCCCGGGGAAAAAGTGCTCGTCATCACGGACGACAAGAGTTTTGCCATCGGCAATATCATGTATGATTGCGCCAAAGCGTATACCGACACAACACTCATATGCACGGAACCGCGCGCGACGCACGGCTCCGCCCCCACGGACGCCGTGGCGGCGGCCATGAAAAGCGCGGACGTCATTTTCTCCGCGACCACCTTCTCCTTGTTCAATACGACGGCCCGGATCGAGGCCTGCAAGGCGGGGGCGCGCTTCGTGAACATGGCCGATTACTCGGTCGCCATGCTGGAAGCGGGCTGCCTGTTCGTGGATTTCGCCCGAACCCGCTCCCTGGTGGAAGCGACCGCCGCCCGGATTACCGGCAAGGTTTGCACCATCACCACGCCCGCCGGAACGAACCTTACCGCCAGCATCGAAGGCCGTAAGGCGGTCAGCGGGTTCGGCATGGCCAACAAGCCGGGCATGGCCGCGTCTCCGCCGGATATCGAAACGGCGGTCGGCCCCACGGACGGCGGGGCCGACGGCGTGCTGGTCATCGACGGGAGCATCCCGCTGCCGGGACTGGGCGTCCTGAAGGAACCCGTCCGGATTCGCGTGGAAAAAGGATGCATCGCGGATATCGCCGGTGGGGCGGAAGCGAAGCTACTGGACGAAAGCCTGAAGGCCATGAACGATCCCCGGGTTTACCGGGTGGGAGAAATAGGCTTCGGCATGAACACGGGCGCGGGGATCAGCGGCCGGATGCTGGAAGACGAGGGCGTCTACGGCACCCTGCATATCGGGATAGGCAACAACCTCTCGTACGGCGGCACCAATGACACTCCGATCCATATAGACCTTATCATGAAATCGCCGACCTATACCGTTGACGGGCGCGTCGTCTGCAAGGACGGCGAGTATACGGACAGCGAGTGACGCGGCCGGCACGGAAGCGCCATGTCGCTCCGCCCCGTGACGGGACCTCCACGCGTCAGGGAAAGGGGTGCCGCGTATCGTTTGAGCCGGTCGCGAGCGGACTCCGGGTTCTTCGCGGGTTGGCGGTTGGCTTTGGCAGAGTCACGCGCGGAAGGAAGAACCAGAAAGGGTTGATAAACCGGAGGATCCGTAGTTGCCGCAAAGAATAGACTGTCGATAGTTGACGCTCTAAGACGACTGTGGTACTTTTTTCCCATCCGGTACGGTCATAAACCGAGCCGCTGCCGGACAGCCTTTCCGTATCACGTTCCGGATTCAAGGGTTACCCGGGCCTCCAATGCCCTGTTCCACCAAAGCGGCTGGACGATGCCGCCACACTGTCTTTCGTCGATCCTTTGCGGAGATCGCGTGGTCCGGTTTTTTACAGAACACATCCCTTGGCCGACGCGATATCGCAACAGGGATGATGATTACGGCGCCCACAACCTCTCATGGTATACCATATGATGGTCGGCACGGGACGGGTGAAACAAATTTCTCACAACAGGCTGCGGGGCCGGGTCGGTCAGGTCACGGAATACAGCCCGGCCACGAATGGATGAAAGCTCCCGTGCATTTATCGGGCGGCTATAAAAAACGTTTCCTGCTCCGCGCGGGTTATGGACTGCAGCATTGAAGGAAGTGCCCATGAAGAAAATCGTATCGGTCCTGGATAGCGTTCTGGCTTTGGCGAACAGCCTTTCGGCCCTGTGCATCTTCGGGATGGCGGCCCTCGTTCTGGCGGAGATTGTCGCCCGGTCGGCCTTTAATTACAGCATCAAGC
>JAJBSY010000290.1 GCA_020861205.1 Deltaproteobacteria bacterium
GTTTCCACAAAGCAGGCGCGGGAAATGGGCATCATTTCATAATGAAGCTTCCTGGCCTTCGCCAGGTCGCCGGCCCGGAAAGCCGCGCACAAGGCCGCCATTTTCTTCGGCAGAATGTTGGAGACAACGGAAATGACCCCGGTTCCGCCCAGCGCCAGAAGAGGCAGGACGGTAAAATCGTCGCCGGAAAGCACGTCGAAATCGCCGCCGCACAGTTCCATGATGTTGGAAACCTGGATCATGTCGCCCGTGGCTTCCTTTACGCCCACAACGTTGGGAATTTCCCGGAACATGCGCGCCATGGTGGCGGGAGCGACGTTCACGCTGGTTCGGCCCGGCACGTTGTAGACGATGAGGGGAAGATCCACCGCTTCGCCGATGGCCTTGAAGTGCTCGAACAGGCCCCGCTGGGTCGGTTTGTTGTAGTACGGCGTGATGTGCAGCGCGGCATCGGCGCCCGCCTCCTTGGCGAACTTGGTCAGCCGGATGGCTTCGGTGGTATTGTTGGAACCCGCGCCAGCGATAACGGGAACCCGTTTCTTCACCTGATCGATACAGATCCGGATGACTTCCTCGTGTTCCTTGTGGGTTAGGGTGGCCGATTCACCGGTGGTTCCGCACGGCACCAGCCCGTCGATGCCCTCGGTTATCTGCCACTCGACAAATTCGCGATACTTCTCCTCATCCACCTTTCCGTTCTTGAAAGGCGTCAAAAGGGCGGTATATGCGCCGACGTACTGCATAACATACTCCTTGCACCGCGGATCGCTGCCGCGACGACGTAAACGTTCTGTCCTACTTCTTACACTGGAAAATGTTTTCGTCAATCGCAGATCGCGGAGGCGGCATCTATCATCTTTCTCGATAAACTTTACATAAAAAAATCATACTGATCGGTATGGCGGGCGATGATGCGGCTTGCCGCCACACGATTTAATAACCTATCGCTTTGATTGAAAATATTTTAACAAGGGGTCGGTTTGCGGCGATTCATCCCGAGGGAGGCGTCCTTGACCCGGAAGCGGGTTTACCTTAGGCATAGTAACGGGCAGGTGGGTAACGGATATTCACCGTCCCCATGGGGAGGAACGCATGAATCTTGCCGCCGTTCTGGAACAATCCTGTACGTCCCTGGCCCGGAAGTGGACCGACGCGGCAAACGCCCTCTACCCCCTGGCGGCCGAGGGTTTCCTCCGATCCAGCCGGGACCCCTTCGCCAACCCTTTGGGACGGAGAAGCGCCGATCTCGCCCCGCTTTTGTTTCGCGCCGCCGTTGGCCTTCCTCACGACGAAGCCGCCCTGCGCTCGGCCCTTGAGGAATTCGCGCGGGTGCGGGCCATGCAGGACGCGCCCCCGGAGACCTCCCTCGCCGTCCTGTTCGCCTATAAGAACCTCGTCCGAAACCATCTGAAAGAGCTGGGTTACGGCCTGACGGCCGCCGACCGGGAAGAGCTGGACGCCCTGGACGCGCGTTGCGACGCGCTCGCCCTGCTGGCCTTCGGCCTATACAGCCGGGCGCGCGACGCCTTTTTCGAAGCCAGGCTGCGGGACGCCCGCCGCCGCCACAGCCAGATACTGCGCCTCGCGGAACGCCATGGTTTTGCCGATACCCCCACCGAACCCGGCGGCGACGCGTCCGCCAAACCCTTCCGCGTTTGCGCGGAAAAGTCGGAATAAGGCGTGGCTGCCGCTTTTCTGTTCGTCCTTGGCACGGGCGTTTTATCCCTGGCCCTGTACGCGCTGGGCATGACGTTTTTTCTGGGCGTCGTCTTGCCGTACGCGGCCGTTCTTGTCTTCGCGGTGGGCTGCATCCGGCGGATCGTTTGCTGGGCCGCGTCTCCCGTGCCGTTTCCCATAGCCCTGACGGGCGGGCAGCAAAAATCCCTGCCCTGGATCAGGCAGGCCGAATTCGAGGCACCCTCCTCCGGCTTGCACATCGCGGGCCGCCTGTTCCTGGATATCGTCCTCTTCCGCCCGCTGTTGCGCAATTCCCGCGCCGAGACGCTCGACACGCCGGAAGGAATGCGCCTCGTCTACTGGCCCTCCAGATGGTTGTGGCTTTTCGCCATCCTGTTCCACTACGCCTTGCTGGTCATCCTCATCCGGCATCTCCGCTTTTTCATCGAGCCCGTGCCCGCCTGTATCCGGGCCCTGGAATTTTTCGACACCCTCATGCGGATCGGATCGCCGGCGGCGTTCCTGTCCGGCCCCATCGTCGTGGCGGCGCTCTTCCTCCTGCTCCTGCGCAGGCTGTATGACCCCAAGCTGCGCTACATCTCCCTCGCGGGCGATTACTTCCCGCTGTTCCTGCTGCTCGCCGTCGCCCTGTCCGGCATCTTTCTGCGGTACTGGGGCAGGACGGACATCGCCTCCGTCAAGGCGCTGACCATGGGGCTTGTCACCTTCTCCCCGGCCGTCCCGGCCGGAATTGGCGCGGCCTTTTACCTGCATACGACGTTCGTTGCAGCGCTCCTCATCTGTTTCCCCTTTTCCAAGCTGATGCACGCCGCCGGGGTCCTGCTCTCGCCCACCCGGAACACGGCGGCCAATTCCCGCGAATTCAGGCACACGAACCCCTGGAACGGGCCGACGCGCTACAGGACATACGCCGAATACGAGGACGAGTTTCGCGGCGCCATGGCTGAAGCGGGCCTCCCTCTGGAAAAGGAACCCGGCCCGGCCGGAGCGGAATAAGGAAACCCCATGGCAAAGCTCCCGGCCCCCACCGAACTCGCCGCCACGAGCAAAGCGATCTTTCCCCGGGCCAATAGCAACGGCACCGGCTGGATGAACACCAAACCCGTGTTCAAGCCCGGTTCCTACTGTTACCCGGCCAAAGCGGAGACCCTGCGGACGCTCGGGATGCCCAACCCGCACGACTGGTCGCCGGAAGCCGAGGACTGGAACCTGCCCGACGGCTGGGAACGGATCATCCATGACGCCTTCGCGGACCGGCTTAAAAAATACCGCTCGCTGAAGCTCTTCATGGAAACCTGCGTGCGGTGCGGGGCTTGCGCGGACAAGTGCCACTTTTTCCTCGGCACCGGGGACCCCAAGAATATGCCGGTGCTGCGGGCCGAATTGCTCCGCTCCGTGTACCGCAAGGACTTCACCGCCGTCGGCCGGCTCCTCGGCAAAGCGGGCGGCGGCCGGTCCCTCGACCCGGACGTCGTCAAGGAATGGTTCTACTACTTCTACCAATGCACGGAATGCCGCCGCTGCGCGCTGTTTTGCCCCTTCGGCATCGACACGGCGGAAATTACCATGATCGCCCGCGAACTCCTGCTGGAGGTGGGCCTGGGCACCAACTGGATCATGGACCCGGTTTACAACTGCAACCGGACGGGCAACCATCTCGGCATTCAGCCCCAGGCGTTCAAGGAAATCGTCGAGATGTTGTGCGAAGACGTCGAGACCGTCACGGGCATCGCCATCAACCCGCCGTTCAATGAAAAAGGGCACGAGGTGCTGTTCATCGCCCCTTCCGGGGACGTGTTCGCGGAGCCCGGCATCTATACCTTCATGGGCTATCTCATGCTCTTCCACGAGATCGGCCTGGATTACACCTTGTCCACCTATGCCTCGGAGGGCGGCAATTTCGGGTTGTTTTCCTCGGCCGCCCTGCTGAAAAAACTCAACGCCAAAATGTACGCCGAGGCCGAGCGCCTCGGCTCCGGATGGATTCTCGGCGGCGAATGCGGCCACATGGCGCGCGTCATCAACCAATATATGAACACCATGAACGGGCCCGCGCCCAAAACCATGGTCACCCCGGTCAACCCGGTCACGGGCACGAGGTTTGAGAACGCGTCCTCCACCAAGGTGGTGCACATCGCGGAATTCACGGCGGACCTGGTCCGCCACGGCAAGCTGAACCTTGCCCCCTCGCGAAACGACCACCTGACCGTTACCTTTCACGACTCCTGCAACCCGGCCCGGGCCATGGGCCTTCTGGAAGAACCGCGCGAAATACTGCGGGCCGTGTGCAACAATTTTGTGGAAATGCCGGAAAACACCATCCGCGAGCGGACCTTCTGCTGCGGCGCGGGTTCCGGCCTGAACACCGACGAAATCATGGAACTGCGAATGCGTTCCGGGATGCCGCGCGGCAACGCGCTCCGCCACGTGCAGCTGACGCGCGGCGTCAACATGCTTTCCTGCATCTGCGCCCTGGACCGGGCGACGCTCCCCCCGCTCGCGGATTATTGGGCGCCGGGCGTCGGCGTCTGCGGCCTGCACGAACTCGTGGCCAACGCTCTGGTCATGAAGGGCGAGGGCAGGCGCGTTATGGACCTGCGCCAGGAAGACCTGCCCGGCGTGAACGACGGCGGCGACCCGGACCGCTGTTCCCGCCCGGAAGGCACGGAGGCGGAGGCATGATGTACAACAAGCGGTATATCATCCCCGGAATACTCGTGTTTGCGCTCGCGTGTTCGTTTCCCTTCCTGCTGAACGCCACGTCGGAACCGTACACCCGGCCAGCCCTGAAACTGCCACCCGGAGAAAGGGCCTGTATTGAGCCGACGAGCCTCATGCGAACCGATCACATGCGCATCCTGAACGAATGGCGTGACGCCGCCGTCCGCGACGGCAAACGCGTCTACGTGGCGAGCGACGGCAAAGTCTGGGAGGCCAGCCTCCAGAACACCTGTATGCGATGCCACGCAAACCGGGAACAGTTCTGCGGCGCCTGCCACAACGCCGTCAGCGCCCGGCCGGACTGCTGGTCCTGCCACATCGCGCCGGAAACACCCGGAGCGGTCCGGATCTCCGGCGGAGGGAAGCTGCCATGAGACGCCGGGACTTTCTCAAAGCGGCCGGGCTCGCCGCCGTTTCGCTTCCCCTCGCCCTCCCGGCTGCCGCGTTTGCGGAGACTGCGGCGGAGGGCACCTTCGCGCGGCCCGCAACGGTCCTTTCGGCCGGGCGCTGGGCCATGGTCATCGATACCCGGAAAATGGCTTCCCCGGCCATGCAGAGGAAGGTCATCACCGCCTGCCATGCCTGGCATAACGTCCCCTCGTTCACCGGGCCGCAGGAAGTGAAATGGTTGTGGGGCGCCGCTTACGCGGCCGCGTTCCCGGAACAGGCCCTGGACCCGCCGCCCGAGGCGTTGGCGAGCCGGTCCTTCCTGCTCCTCTGCAACCATTGCGAGAATCCCCCGTGCGTTCGCGTATGCCCCACGGGCGCGACCTTCAAACGCGACGACGGCATCGTGGTCATGGATTACCACCGCTGCATCGGATGCCGGTCCTGCATGGCCGGATGCCCCTACGGCGCGCGGAGTTTCAACTTCACCGACCCCCGGCCGGGCGTGCCCAGCCCGAACCTGGAATACCCCATGCGCGCGAGCGGCGTCGTGGAAAAATGCACCTTTTGCGCGGAACGGTTGCAACGAGGCGCCCTTCCCCTGTGCGTGGAAGCGTCCGAAGGCGGCATCCTTTTCGGCGACCTGCTCGATGCCGCATCCCCCGTCCGCAAGGCCCTGGAAGCGGGCCTCGCCTTACGGCGTAAACCCGGCCTCGGCACCGGGCCGGGCGTCTATTACATCCTGTAGGAGCGGCCATGCCCGAAACGCGCTTACACAGCTCCACCGCCTTCAAAATCTGGATCGCCGGGCTGCTTCTGCTGGTTTTCGCGGGAACGGCCGTCTACGTCTGCCAGCTGGTCCACGGGCTCGGCGTTACCGACCTTTCCCGGGACGTGTCCTGGGGGTTTTACATCGCCCAGTTCTCGTTCCTGGGCGGGGTGGCCGCAACGCCCCTCATCCTGCTCATTCCCGCCTGTTGCCACGGCTTCGTCCCGTTCCGGAAAATTTTAGTCTGCGCCATGTTCATGGCCGTTGCCGCGACAATCTCGGCCACGCTCATCATCATCGTTGACCTGGGCCAGCCCCGACGCGCCCTCAACGTTATCCTCCATCCCTCGCCGTCTTCCCTGATGTTCTGGGACATGGTAACCCTGACCGCCTATCTCGTCCTGAGCCTTGCCGTCGGCCGGATCGGCCTCGCGTGCGAAAAGAACGGCATCGAACCGCCGCGCTGGATGATAGTGCCGGTCTATGCCCTGGGGTTGGCCGCCCTCGCCACGCGCATCGTGGGCGCGTTCCTCTTTTCGGGACTGCCCGGACGCCATTACTGGCATACCGCCATACTGGCTCCCCGGTTTCTGGCCTCGGCGTTTTCCACGGGACCGGCCCTGCTGCTGCTCATGCTCTTCGTCCTGCGCCGCCTGACCGGCTTCGATGCCGGCAGGCAGGCCGTGCGCGGCTTGGCCTCGATCACGGCCTACGCCATGGCGGCCAACGTCCTTTTCTTCCTGTTCGAGCTCTTCACCGTCCTTTACGGCCAGGCTCCCGGTCCCATGCATACCGTCACGTACCTCTTTTTCGGCCATGACGGACAAGGGGCCTGGATCAACGGCTGGATGTGGTTCGCGTCCGCCGCCGCCCTGCTCAGCCTGGCGCTGCTGCTTCCGTCCGGCCTTCGCGACAACGAGACGCTTTTGCCGTTCGCCCTGGCGCTGGTCGTCGCCGCCAACTGGATCGACAAGGGCCTTTCCTTCATGATCGGCGGGTTCACGCCCAATCCCTTCGGGACAATTACGGGCTATGCCCCGTCCCTCGCCGAGATCGCCGTCGGACTCGGCATCGTCGCTCTGGGGCTCGTCATTCTTTCCTGCCTTGTAAGGACCGCCCTCCCCGCCGGGGAACAAACCGGCCCGTAGCACCTTCCCTCCGGCACGGGAAAAGGGGCTCCATCAGGGCGGTCTTCCGGCTTGCCGTGTTCCGTTCCGAAAGAATGCCGCGCGGCAAAAGGCAAGGCGTCTCTTACCGCGCAAAAAACGTCCGCCTGTCCGCGAGAGGCCGGACCGGCGGAACAATGGAAAAGACGCGGGCGTTTCCCGGACCGCTACGCCCCGGCCCGGGCCTTGTCCGTCCGGCCGATGGGGGCCGCGGGGTGCCGCTCGTGGACGCGCAGAAGAACGGCAGCCAGGTCTTTGAGTTTCGTCGGTTTGGAAAGGTAATAATCCATACCCTGGGCGAGGAAGTGCTCCCGGTCGCCCGTCATCGCGTGGGCGGAAACCGCCACGACCGGCACATCGCGGGGGATGGAGCGGGGTTCGGCCAGGATATCCTCCGCCGGAACGACCGCCGCGACCATGGCATGAACCGCCGCCGAGGGGGCGAACGAATCCGCCAACCCCTCGCGGATATGGCGGGTTACTTCAAGGCCGTCCATTTCCGGCATGAGCACGTCGGAAATGAGGCACCCGAAGGGATACAGGCGCAAGGCTTCCAGGGCCTCCCGGCCGTTCGTCACGCATACGGCCCTGTGCCCGAGCTTTTCAAGGAAGAGCCGCATGGCGTGACGGCTGACGGCGTCGTCTTCGGCCACCAGGACGTTCAGCGGCGGGCAGGCGGGAAAGGCGGCTTCCGCCGCGCTTCCGTCTTTTTCCTCCGCGATTTTGCCGGGAACGATCCTGAACGGTATGACGCAGGTCACGAATGTTCCGGAACCCGGCGTGCTCTTCAGCGAAATTGTCCCGCCCATGGCCTTGGTCAGCAGGCGGACGATACCGAGGCCCAACCCGGACCCCTGGTGCTTGCGGGTGCTCGACCCGTCAACCTGGGTGAACGCGTCAAATACCTTTTCCTGCATTTCCAGCGGGATGCCTATGCCCGTGTCCCGCACGGTCAGGTGCACTTCCAGGACGCTTCCGCCCTTTTCGCGGGCCTCGCAGGATATTTCGATTTCTCCGCTGTCGGTGAATTTCAGGGAATTGCCGACGAGGTTGAACAATATTTGCCGGACGCGCGCCTCATCGCCATGCACCAGGGCGTGGAAATTGCCGATCGTGTTCAGGGTGAGGGTCAGCCCTTTCTCCCGGGCGGCGGCCTGGAACAGGTCGATGGTGGAGACCAGGCTTTCCTTGAAATTGAAGGGGTTCATATCGAGTTCGAGCCTGCCCGATTCCATTTTGGAATAATCCAGGATATCCGAGATGATGCGCAGGAGGGTCTGTCCGGTCGTGGTCGCGCTGCGCGCGTATTCAACCTGGTCCTGCGCAAGGGGGGTCATCTCAAGCAACTGCAGCATACTCAGCATACCGTTCAACGGCGTGCGCAGCTCGTGGCTGACGTTGGCCAGGAAGCGATCCTTGACCTTGTTGGCGAGTTCCGCGCTCTCCTTGGCCTGCCTGAGTTCGGCGACATGGCTGCGGCGGCGGAGCACCAGCCAGGCGCCGCTGATGAACATCTGCAGCTGGCGCATGTCCGCTTCGGTGTAATCCTCGTCTTTATTGTACACCGCCGCGATGCACATGGGCCGCCCTTCCTCGAGGGCGGGGGCGCAGAGAAACCGCGAAATCGGCAACTTTCCCTTGAAAAAAATGTTGCTCGAGCCGGTTACCCCCCTGTTCTCGCATACCGGCACCGAGGGTTCCGGCGACCGGTTGACGTCCATGCCGAATTCGCCCCGGATAAGGCGGGAGTCCGGCTTGTCCAGCTCGTCCCTGGTCAGCAGGGCGGTATGGCTTTTGGACCAGATGATCCGGCCCCGGGGATTGAGTATCCCGGGCAATATGTGCAGATGGCTGTATCGGCTGCCCGTCAGTTCCGCCACTTTTTCCACGACGAACCGCAAGACCTCCTCTTCCGGCGCGTCATCCATCTGGGTCAACTGGTAGAGCGCGGAGAACCGCATTTCATTCGTCTGCGCCTCTTTTTCGCGTTTCACTTCGGCCGTCAGATCCTGCATCATGCAGATGACGCTGCGGACTGAGCCGTTTTCATCAAACTCGGGCCAGAAGGTGAACTCGCCCACCTGCGCGCCCGTTTCCGTCGTTATATTCCGCCGGACCTGGACGACTTCACCGGTTTCAAAAACCCTGTCCACGTGGGTCTGGATAAAATCGATATCGGGAGCGCTTGTGCCGATATCCGCCACCTTTTTCGAGCCGAGTTCTTCCGGAGTGCACGGAATGAAGGTGGAGACAGCCGGATTGACATACAGGGGGAAGAGTTCCCGGTCGTACCGGACTATATTGTTGGGAGAATGCTCAAGCAGCGTGAGATAGGTGGTGGGCGAATCCTCCCGCGAAGGAGGGAAAAAGCGCTTGTCCAGCCGGAGCCGCGAGACCTCTATCCCCACGCCCGCGAAGATCCCGGGGGCGCCGGCCGTATCCTCGAGTTTCCCGCGCAGCAATATCCAGGCCCAGGTATTGTCGAACCGGCGCATACGCACCGCTATGTCGAGAGCGTCTTTGTACCCCGAGGCTATTTCCGCGCATTCCTTGCGCAGCAAGTCCCTGTCGGCCTTCCTCATGCGCGAGAAAAGATATTCGAGCGTCCCGCCCTGCCGCATCCCGGCGGGAACTGCCAGCACGTCCCGCCATTCCGGAGCGAAGGCGGCCGCTCCCGTCGCGACGTCCCAGACCCATCCCGCGGTGGCGCTGACCCGGATGGAACGCCGCTGCATCAGCCTCGGCCGACGTATGGCGCGTTTTCGTTCTTTTTTTTCCTCGTTCTTCTTCGCGTTCTGCGGCATGACACTCCTCTTTCCTCTCCGCCCAAAAATAAGGCGGCGGAATACAATCCCTGTTTGCATACCACAAAAAGAAGGTCAGGGACAAGCATAGATCGCCTTTGACCGCGCGGGGTAAAATTTATAACGCGTCGCGCGGAGGGTCCGGACGCCGGATATGAAGGGCATACATATTTTCGGGCGACCGCATGGTTCCGGTAGCGGTCCGCGCGGCAACCGCGACCAGCGGCACTGGACGGCGGGCAGAGCCGCTGCCGCGACGGCAGCCTGCTTGACGGCGCGTCCTTTCACGCGCATAGCTAGGCGGTAGAAGAGAACGCATAACGGGCAAGGGCGGCATGGCGGAAAAATCTCACCAGAACCAGGCGGAAAACACCGGCGGCAAGACCGTCCGCCGTTCCGAATACTGGACCAGCGTCGTCGTCCTGGTCTTTGTCGCCGCTTTTTTTATCACCATCGCCGCTCTCTGCTACGGTATCATCGCGACGCCCTCCCCGAGGCCGGGAACGATCCCCACGATGGCCTTCCCCTGGATCGGGTGGTTCGCCGCCCTGCTGGTCGTCACGGCCGTTATCCTCGGATTCGCCCAGTACATGGCCGGAAAACACGAGGCCGGCGAAGGCCCGGACCCCTCGGCGGAAAATGCCTGGGCCAGTCAGTTGCCGGACAAGGCCCTGCGCGTTTACCGCATCATCAAGGACGCCCCGCTTTTCATGATCTGTTTCGCCCTTGTCGCGCTGGGGGCGACCCTCCTGGTCATCGACGGGGCCTTCGCCCTCGCGTCCGGCATCGTGCTCGCCCTTCTACCCTACGTGCCGTATTTCATCGGTGGGATAACCGCTTTCGCAATCGCCATGGCGGCCCTGATGGCCTGGTTCCGCCACGCCAGCAACCGGCTGGCCGCCGAATACGCCTTCCGCCGCGAGGTCATGGAAAAAACCGGCGTCATCCTGCTGGACGACAAGGGCAAGGCTATCCTCCCGCCAGGGGGGGACCGCGACCGCTACGCCATCGGTTCCGTGGAGGAGCCCACGGACGCCTCCGGCCCACTGATCGAGGCAGTGCCGGTCATCGTACTCCCTCCCGGCGGAGAAACGCCGAAGGAGACGCCGGGCGAAACGTCAAACGTCCCTTCCCGCTGACTTCTCCGCCGTTGCCCGCGCGCTCATTCCAGCATCCCCTGCGCGGCCAGCAGTTCCCGCACCGCGTCCCGTTCCGGGGCATCTTCGGGGACGGAGAGCCTGCGGTACCGGCCCACCGCGCCCCTTTCCAGCAAAATCCGGACGGATTCCGCCCAGCCCATCTTGACGGCATACGCCAACGCGCTCGAGCCGGCTTCGCCCTCCACCGGAACATGGCGCGCGAGGTGTTCGGCGACATCCTTGTCTTTGAGAAACCACGCGGCCCGCAGCATGAGTTCGTTCCTGCCGTCGGTGCCCGTCCGGGAGCAGTCCGCCCCGGCCGCGACCAGCTTCCAGAACACGTCCCTGTTTCGCCCCCGCAGGGCCGCGTCCAGTAAATCCACACCCGCGCCGCCTTTTGCCGGTCCTTTGCCGATGCGGCCCATCAGGATAGCCAGCGCTCCGGCATCGCCCGTCTGCATGGTGGAATCCAACGCCCGCGCCGCGTTTTTCTCGTCCAGGGGCACTGTTCCGGCCAGATGCGCCAGGACGGACGCATCCTTGACCGATCCCCGGTACGCTTGCCACATGAGGGTGTTTTTCCCGTTCCAGTCCACCTCCGAACAATCCAGGCCTTTGTCCAGCAGCAACCGGAATCCGTCCGGATTATTCGTATTCAGGCTTGCGCCGAGCAACTCCAGCCTGCCGTCGGCGTCTTGCGGAATCGCTGCCCCGCGTTCAAGCAGGTAGGCCGCCATCGCGGTTTGCCCGCCCTCTATCGCCCGCAAGAGCGGATACGCTCCCGACTCTGACCGGTAGTTGACGGACATACCCTCAAGCTCCAGGCAATAGTCCGCCATTGCCATGTCGCCGTTGCGGGCGAGAGCGAGCAACGACTCGCACCGTTCTCCCGCCGCCGAACGGGAAAGCAGGATTTTGCCTATTTCCGGATCGGCGTCGCGCGAACCCAGGTAATCCGCCACGCGAGCCGTTACCGCGGGCGCTCCGGCGTCAAGCAGTATCGTGACCACCTCGGGATGCGGCGTGTTCCGCACGGCAACCTCCAAAGGAAACAACGGAGCCTCGCTATCCACGGAGGACATGGGGATAAAGACGCTCCCGGCGGACTTTATCTTTCCGTCCAGATCCGCCAGGAACCCCGTGCCTTCCGTGTTCGAAGCGTAATAGCGCTTCGTGAAGAATTCACCTGCGAGCGCCCGGCCCACGATCGCCCGCTAG
>JAJBSY010000439.1 GCA_020861205.1 Deltaproteobacteria bacterium
ATCTTGCCACCGCTCGTAAAACCGTCTCGGCAACGTCCGGTACATGACACGGTTGGCGCCGCGAGGCGCAAGCCGCCTTTCCGGCAAACCGGTCTTCCGAACCGTCTTTTTCCCGAGGAAAACGGGAATCCGGAAAAAACATCCGCGTCGGCGCTGTCGAAACTCCCGGCCGCAAGCGGGCATTTGCCTTCGACAAAACGGCGTTTCCCTGTTACCTGGAAGTAATAGCCGTCGTTACAATTTTTTTCCTGGGGCAACAATGCGCAACCTTTTCCGGCCACCTTCCGGGCCCTTGTCCAACGACCTCGTAGCCGCGGAACGGGCCGTTCTCGCCGCAACCCCCCTTTCGGTCGCGCACGCGAAGGAGCTCCCCTTCGCCGTCCGGGATCTCTCCCGGCTGCTGACCCAGGACCGTTCCCAGCTTTCCTCTTCCTACTGGGTCAACAAACGCTTGCTGACGGCCTATTGCCGGTATTTTCTTCCCTGGAACCTCCTGCGTCTCGCCTGGCTGCTGCCCGGGCTGGATCTCCCGCTCCCGGAAGACGGCATCCTCCTTGACCTGGGCAGCGGCCCCCTGACCATGCCTCTGGCCCTCTGGCTGGCCAAGCCCGAATGGCGCTCCCGGCCTCTTACCGTCGTATGCGGCGACGTCGCGCCCGCGCCCATGAACCTCGGCCGGGATATTTTCCGGCATCTCGCCCCGGATTCGCCTTGGAAAATAGAGATCACCAGGGGTCCCGTGGAAAAAATTCTGCGGGAGTTTTCGCGGTCCGCGTCCCTGGTTACGGCGGCCAACGTTCTCAACGAACTCAAGCCGTCGCGTGAAACGCCGCTGCACCAACGGCTCGAAGATTTCGTTCGCCGCGTCGCCGCAAGGCTCTCACCCGGCGGCCGCTTCCTCGCTGTTGAGCCGGGAACGCGCCTGGGGGGAAAACTCATGGCGCTGATCCGCCGGGCGGGCTTCGCCTCCGGCCTCGTCCCGGAAACTCCCTGTCCGCACTGGGGGCCGTGTCCCATGCTGGCGGAACGCGCCACGGGCTGGTGCCACTTCACCCATGTTGCGGGCGGGGCGCCGCACGAACTCGCTGCCCTCACCCGAAAAGCCGGGCTGGAAAAGGACACGCTCAGCATAAGCTGTATGCTTCTGCGCCGGGCCACCGACGAGGAAACCCGCCGCGCCCGGACCCATCTGCCGGACGCGCCCGAGGATGCGGACGACCTGTTTGACGATGCCGAAGGTGACGCGGAGTCCCTTGAAAGCTGGGCCGATGCCTTTGCCGCTTCCGCCCCGCGGGATCCGGACGGGGCGGGCAAAAATGCCGTGCGGATCCTTTCCGACCCCATCCGCCTGCCCGGCCATGACGCACCCGCCCGCTACGGCTGCTCCGCGCGTGGCCTCGTGTTGGCGCGCAACGCTTTGCGCGTTCCCTCGGGCGCGGCGGTCACCGTGCTTTGGCCGGAGAAGCCCGAACGGGACGCCAAAAGCGGCGCGCTTCTCGTCGTCCTGCCGTCGCCCCGGGATGCGTCACCCGCCCCGCCGGAGACGAAACCTCCACGGGGAACGCGGGGAAAGGCCGGGCATCGCGATCAATCCCCGCCGCGCCGGCTGCGAAACGATCCGAACCCGAACACGCTCCCGCACGCGACCGCCGCAAAGCCGCGCAAACCCGCAACGGGCGGAAAAGGAAAGTAGTGCCCTGATTTGCCTTCAGATGAGGAAGGCGAGTTCCGCGCGGAGCGAAGAGTAACCATACAGGCGCTTCGCGCGGCACGAGCTTGGCAGCGTATCAAACATTGAGGGACCACCAAAAGGAGACATGCATGAACGGTAAGGTTGTTGTTCTCACAACCGGCGGCACCATCGCCATGCGGGCGGATCCCGACCTGGGCGTGGTTCCCGCTGTGAGCGGCCCCGAACTCATCGCCGCCGTCCCCCCCCTGGACGGGGTCTGCCCGGTGGAAGTTAGGGAGTTCGCCAATATCCCGAGCCCCCATATGACGCCGAGAATCATGTACGACCTCGCCCGTATGGCTGAAAAAGTCCTGGCCGAACCGGAAGTGCGCGGCGTGGTCATCACCCACGGCACGGATACGATGGAAGAGACGGCCTATCTTCTCGACCTCTTCATTGCCGGCGACAAGCCCGTCTGTCTGGTGGGCGCCATGCGCAGCGCGGCGGAGATCAGCCCGGACGGCCCGAAGAACATCCTGTGCGCCGTCCGTTGCGCCGCTTCCCCGCAGGCCGTGGGCATGGGCCTTCTCGTGGTCATGAACGAAGAGATCCACGCCGCCCGGGAGGTGACCAAATCCCATACGGCCAACCCCAAAACCTTCATCTCGCCCTTCTGGGGACCGCTCGGATACGTGGACGAGGACAGGGTCATTTTCCGCCGTTCCCGGCTCGGGCGGCAAAATATCCGGCCGACCGCCATCGTGGAGGACGTCTACCTCGTCACGCTGGCCGCCGGGGTGGATGATTTCCTGATAAACTGCCTGGTGGACAAGGGCGTGAAAGGCATCGTGATCGAAGGAAGCGGGCGTGGCAACGTCCATGAATCCGCCATGCCCGGCATCCGCAGAGCCGTGGAAGCGGGAATCGCCGTGGTGCTCACAAGCCGCTGCTTCGGCGGCCGGGTTCTCGATGTATACGGGTATGCGGGCAGCGCCCGACGCCAGCGGGAAATCGGCGTCATCCTCGGAGGGGAAATCAGCGGGCAGAAGGCGCGCATCAAGCTCATCCTCGCCCTCGGCGTGACGAGCGACCGCGAACAATTGGCGGGGTACTTCGACCAGCCGTAACTCTTCAGCGCGGAGCCGACCCGTTCGGAATTTTTTCCGCATGGCCCCGGTCTCGGGGGCGTCGGTTCCGCCCCTGGCGAGCCAACGACCCTTCCAGTCGAAAAAGGCCACCGTCCGCCCGCTCGGCGTAATCACCGCCAGGACGGCATCTGAGACCGTTCTCCCCGACCGTCGCCGCTTCCTATGGCATATCACACAATCACGTTAAGGCTTCCGGCCAGGGGGGAACCGTCTTCCGCCTTGGCCTCCTCCCGGGCAGCCTCCGCCCGAACCAGACCGACGGCCATTTCATGGGCTGAGGGTCCCAAGACGGCGTTGCTGGTGTATGTTTCCGCCTTCGCACTCCGTATGGCCGCCACAGTCCGCGCGTCAGGCGCTTTTCGAGCCAGCGAGGACACCATTTTGCCCTGATCGATAGTGGCCGCCTTTTCCATATCCCGGATGGCAAGACTTTCCTTCACGTACCTGGAAGGTTCGTTGACCGCAGGCGAAACCATATTCCGCACCATAAGAAGACTTTCCATAGCCATGGCCGCTCCTTGATTCCCCGGTATCTCCCTCGAATCCCCGCTATGGTTTTTTTCGGCGATTGCGGAAAAAAACGTTACGGCATCGCATGAAAAAAGGCCGGCATACATCCCGGCCCAGTATTGTAACCGAAAAACACCTAGTTCGCTTTTTCCAGCTCGGAAAGAAAGGCGTAGGCGGACATGGTCGCGCGCGCGCCGTCCGCCGCGGCGGTGATCATCTGGCGCAAGCCGGTTACCCGCACGTCACCAGCGGCGAACACGCCCGGAATGTTGGTCCGCAACGTCGCGTGGTCCGCGATGACCCACCCGGTCGCATCCATATCGAGCCCGCTGCCCTTGAACACTTCCGAATTGGGCAGGTTGCCTACAAAAATAAACACGCCGGTGGCCGGTATCTGTTTTTCCCCGCCGTTCTTCACGTTCTTCACGGAAACGGATTCGGCGCCCGTTTTGCCGTTGATGGCCGTGACGACGGTATCCCAGACCGGTTCGATCTTGGGATTCGCCAAAGCCCTCTTGGCGAGCATGTCCGCCGCCCTGAGCCGGTCGCGCCTGTGCACGAGGTAGACCTTGCTGGCGAACCGCGTCAGGTATTCAGCCTCTTCCACGGCCGTATCCCCGCCGCCCACGACCATGATGTCTTCGTTCCGGAAAAAAGGACCGTCGCACACGGCGCAATAGCTCACCCCGCGTCCCGTCAGCTCCGCTTCGCCGGGAACGCCTAGATGCCTGTGCCTCGCGCCCGTGGCGACGATGAGGGCATCGGCGCTCAAGTCGCCCTTGTCCGTCCGCACAATTTTTTCAGGCCCGGAAAAATCCAGGCTCTCGATCTCGGTCACCCGGATTTCCGCGCCCAGGTACTCGGCGTGTTCCTGCAACGACGCCGCGAGGTCGAACCCGGATATCTGCTTGATGCCCGGCCAGTTTTCCACGTCGTTGGTGGTCGTGATCTGGCCCCCGATGGCGCCTTTTTCCAGAACGACCACGTCAAGGCCCGACCGTTTCGCGTAGACGGCGGCCGTCAGACCCGCGGGCCCCGCGCCGAGAATAAGCAACTCATGATGTTCCACTCGTATCTCCTGTTCTGTTCCTCCGGCGGCGGAACCTCTTCCCGCGTCGCGGGGCGTACCGGGCCGCCGCGAAGAAGATCCGGGCGGCCCGGCCCCTCTATACCAGATAAGCCGTTCCGGCAAAAAGTCACCCCCGCCCGTCCTCTGTTTCTTTCTCCTGCGCCAGGGCGCGGTACAGAGTTGCGAGGCTTATGCCCAGCTCCCTGGCCGCGGCTTTTTTACCGGCAACGGTCGGGCCGTGTTTTTTCACGGCCTCGCGCACCAGATCGGCCGCGACACCGGCCCGGGCGCTGCGCAGCTTGCCTTTCGCCGCGGGCGGGGCGGCGGGGGCGGATTCAAAATGGCCGGCAAGCACATCCCAGGTGATGGTGCTGCCTTCGGAAAAATGGATGCCGTACTCGATAAAATTCTTTAATTCGCGAACGTTCCCGGGCCAATGATATTCCATGAACCGCCGCATGAGCTGCTGATCCACCACGACCATGCGCGACGCCACCCGGTTCGACTGCTGCGCGATGAAATGCGTCGCCAGAAGGCGGATGTCGTCCTTGCGTTCACGGAGCGGGGGCACCGGGACGGGGATCACGTTCAAGCGGTAAAAAAGATCCTGGCGGAACACGCCGCGTTTCACCAGTTCCCGCAGGTCCCGGTTGGTCGCGGCCAGGACGCGGGCGTTGACGCCGACGAACGATCCGCCTCCCACGCGGCGTATCTGCCCGTCCTCAAGGGTTCTGAGGAGCTTGACCTGCAAGGGCGGCGGCAATTCCCCCACCTCGTCCAGAAAAATCGTGCCGCCGTCCGCCCGTTCCCAAAGGCCCTTTTCCCCGCCGCTCTTCGCGCCGGAAAACGCCCCCGGCGCGTACCCGAACAATTCGCTTTCCATCAGGGATTCAGGAAGAGCGCCGCAGTTGACCGGCACGAACGGGCCATGCCTGTTCGCGCTGTTGTGGTGGATAGCCGCGGCCACCAGTTCCTTGCCCGTTCCGGATTCCCCGGTTATGAGCACGGGACCGCTCGCGGACGCGGCTTTGAGAATGGTTTCCTTCAGGTACAGCATCACCGGGGAATTGCCCACAAGGGCGGCGATGCTCGCCTCGTGCGGGGCGGCGGCGTCGCGGGAGGCCGGCGCCAGCTTCCGGGTGCGCCAAAGAAGCTGGATGCACTGCGCGATGACCAGAAACGCGCCTTCGGCCCGTTCCAGCAACGCCATGCGCTGTTCCTCGTCAAACGCGACGATCTGGACGGCCCCGACGATTATTCCGTCAATTTCCACGGGCGCGGTATAGTTGGCCTGATCCCGGCAAGTCTCCCGCTGCGAGCATTCCAGGCAGGCCGAATCCTCGCGCGGGTTGAGCACCATGGTCCGCCCGCCGGAAGACAGGCTGAGCCCCAGGGCCGTATCGTCCGGCGCCCGGATTCCTATGGCCTCCTTGTAGGGACCGCTCCCGGCCACGCAAACGCCCGCCGCGTCGATAACCACGGTTTCCACGGAAAACGTGCGCGCCACAACTTCCAGCAAAGGCTGCAAGGGATCCCACGCGGCCGGGGCGAAGGCCGCGTCTTTCTTTCCCCGGCGTACCCACCGGGGCAGGCGATTATCCATGGACATATCCCTATCCGTCTTGAAATACGCGGATTTCCCGCTCGGCAAGAGAATACTACAGGAAGGCGAAAAGGAAAACCCGGAGACCGGCCATTTCGGCCCGATCCGTCCGGGAAGCGCCGCCGTTGTGTGCGCCGGGCAAAAATGCGGCCAGGCCGGATATCGCGCCCGTCAAGCCTACCGCCTTCTCGTGGAGAACCGGGAACGGCACGGCTGGCGCCGTCCGCCCCGCTCCGTGGTGAGGAAGGCTACCTCCGCTCCCCCATTGAGGAGAGGGGAAATTTGCTATTGACTGCAAATTTTAATTTCATTATCTATCTTCTCACTATTTATTATGCCTCTCTGGCGTCATGGCGCCGTCGCATACAAGGAGCGAACAATGATTACCCGTTTTGGCACAAACGCAGACATGGTCATCCAGCCGGTGGAGGAAAATGGGCAGACCCTGCTCCTGGCCATCGACTCGAACGGCCTGTACCTCACCACGCAGAAAATGGTTGATTCGCGCATCGCGGACACCAACCGCTACAGCACTTCCCGCGCCAACACCAACGAACGGCTGAAGGCCCTGGGGCTTGATCCCGTCGAACTCGCCAGCGCGAACCAGCACCGCATCCAGAAAGTGACCGTCGCGACGCAGAGGGTCAACCCCCTCAAGGCGTCCAAACGCGCGTCCAAGGGCAAATAAGCGTTTTCACGATGGGGGCTTGCCCCCTTTAAATGGGGAAGCGCCCGGCTTCCCCATTTGTTTTTTCCGCTCCCGTCCCCTGCCGGAGCGCAACGGCGGCCCGTGCCGCATAAAGAAGTTCTTTTCATGACATCCCACACGACCAAGGGCGCTTTCGACTGCATCGTCATCGGCGGAGGGCACGCGGGCAGCGAAGCCGCCGCCGCTTTGGCGCGCATGGGGTTTGCCGCGCTGCTCCTGACCAGCAACGTGGACCACCTCGGCCAGATGTCCTGCAACCCGGCCATCGGCGGCCTTGCCAAGGGACACATGGTGCGGGAAATAGACGCGCTCGGCGGGCGCATGGGCCTGTGGGCGGACGCTGCCACCATCCAGTTCAAAATGCTCAACACCAGCAAGGGCCCCGCCGTTCGCGCCCCGCGCGGCCAGATGGATCGCGAACTTTACGCCAGGGCCGTCAAACGGGACCTGTACACCACCCCGAACCTGACCGTCATGCAGGACATGGTTACCGGCCTTGAGCTGGAAAACGGCCGCGCCCGGGCCGTTACGACCTATCTTGGCAGGCGGTTCGAGGCCGCCGCCGTCCTGGTGACCGCCGGAACCTTCCTGCGCGGCAAACTGTTTTTCGGGGAGCAAATTTACGCCGGTGGAAGGCTGGGGGACGCGGCCTCGAACGCTCTTTCCCCCTCCCTTGAGCGCGCGGGCGTTTCGCTGCGCCGGTTCATGACCTGCACGCCGCCCCGGGTGCTGGCCGCCAGCATAGACTTCGACGAACTGGTGCCCCAGCCCGGCGAAGAATCCCCGCGCGGCTTCAGTTTCCATGGCCCGAAGGTCGCGCTCCCCCAGCGCCCCTGCTACATGACCTGGACCAATGAAAAGAGCCACAAGGTCATCAGCGATAATTTGCTGCGCTCGCCCATGTACAACGGCGCCATCCCCGGCCCCGGGCCGCGCTACTGCCCCGCCATCGAGGACAAGATCGCCCGGTTTCCGGAAAAAACCAGCCACCAGATTTTCGTCGAACCCGAAGGACTGGACAATCCGCTCTATTACCTGAACAACCTGCCAACCGGCCTGCCGGTCGCCGTGCAGCAGGAATTCATCAACACGATGGCCGGCCTGAAGCGCTGCCAGATCGTGCGGCCGGGGTATGCCATCGAGTACGACTGCATCGATGCGCGGAGCCTGAAGCCCACGTTGGAAAGCCAGGCCGTGCCGGGCCTTTGGTTCGCGGGACAGATCAACGGGACCTCGGGCTATGAGGAAGCGGCGGCCCAGGGCATTTTCGCGGCCCTTAACATCGCCGCCCGGCTTTCGGGCAAACCGCCCTTCCTTCCCGGCAGGGACGTCTCGTACATCCACGTGCTCACCGACGACCTGACAACCAAGGGGACCAACGAGCCGTACCGCATGTTCACTTCCCGGGCGGAGCACCGGCTGCTCCTGCGCGAAGGCAACGCGGACCTCCGGCTGACGCCCGCGGGCCGGGAATACGGCCTGGTCTCGGACGAACAGTGGGCCGTGTTCTCCCGCAAGGCGGCCGCGATCGCGGAACTGACCGACGCGCTCGACACGATAACGGTTCGGCCCGACGCCGCCACGCGTCCCCTGTTCGAATCGCTGGGCGAGGCCGCGCCGTCCAACAGCCGTACCCTGGCCGACATCCTGCGCCGCCCCAACATGACGGCGGAAAAGCTCGCGGCGTTCTGGCCGGAAGTGATGCGATATCCCGAGGAAGTCCGGTACGAGGTTGCAACGGCCGTGTCGTACCGGGGCTACCTCGACCGGCAGAAAGACTTGGCCGACCGTTCCGCTTCGCTGGAAAAAACCTTGCTGCCCGAGACCATGCCATACCACGAAGTGGCGGGGTTGACGCTGGAGGTTGTGGAGAAGCTCACGGCCCTGAAGCCCATGACCTTGGGCCAGGCAGGGCGTATTCCCGGCATTACGCCGGCCGCCGTCGCCTGCCTCGATATTCATCTGCGCAAAATGCGCCGAACCAAAACCCCGTAGAAGCCCGTCCGTAAGCCCGCCGCCCGGCGAGCTTTTTTATAACCAAAGCGATTATACTTCCGTCGTACCCTTAGACCTGGAAGCATCCCGGAACATCCCGCCGCCCGCCCCGCCACATGGAGGCATGCGGGTGTTCCGCGATCCGCCGGCTGTCGCGGCGACGCGGAACCGCGCGCGATGGGTACATCTAAACTCCGAGAGACCCTATGCACGGCACTGTATTGAGTACGCGGCGCGCCCCCCGCGCCAAACGGAAAATCACGCGGCCCTCCGCCATCAACAAGGCGGCCGCGAAAGACGGGAACGGATTCCTCATCCTGGTATGCTGCCGGGGCTGCCGCACGCTGACGTTCAGGACCAATGTAAAGAACATCCCGCGGCTCAACTGCTTTTTCCTCTACTGTTGAGGCTGGCTCTAGCGGCAGGCCGGAGGGCACACTACCGGGATGTATCGCATCTTCCGGAGCCTTCACCTCGGAGGCGCGCACCCGTCGCTCCTTAGCAGGAGTTCCCCCGGGAGTTCTCGCTGGCAACGGAAAAGCTCTTTCACAAGACCCCCGCGCGGCACGTTCGACATCAAGGGGAAGAGCAACGTCAAAAATGCATGAAGCGGCTCGTCATGCCATCCAGGAGAATGCTCTCGGAATATCGCGCATGGCGGGGACGGGGCGCTATTTCCCGAGCCCGCCCTTGAGTTCCGCCAGCCTGCCCAGGTCGTCGAACGCGGCCGTCAGCATGTTCCCATCCTTGTCCGCGAGGATGCCGCCCTCCTCCCTGACCGTATAGCCGGCAGCCTCGAGGTACCGGACCAGCGCGGTCTTGTGATCCACGTCGAACGTCTGGATGACCCGGGGGAACACCGTAAAGACGCGCGGATGGTCGGGCTTCCAATCGCTGAGAATGCCCTCACCCGTCAAGGCCGCCAGCAGGACGCCGTCGCCGTAGTCCGCGAGATAGTACGCCCTGGCGCCGCCAAGGCCGCAGGCGGCCACGCCCAGGGCGTGCAGGTCTTCCTTGTCGGCCGGAAAGCGGTCGCGGGTGAACAGGTCCACGCCCTCGGCCTTTCCGAACTCAAACAGCCCATGGGCCATTTGGGCCAGATCCCCGGGCAGGGAGGCGTTTGCCCATCCCCAGAGCCATTCGCCCGTGGCTTTGGAGAGCGTGCCGATAACCTGGAAAGGGCTTTCCAGGTTCGGGCCGTTGAAGAAAAACATGCCGGTTTCCGTATCCGCGCCCCAGTCGTGGGCGCCGAGCCGCTCGGCCAGCACATGCTGCCTGTCCATCACGATACCCGCGTACCGCTCTAGAATCGTCTTCAGTTCCATGCGTACCTCCGAAAGCGGCCATGCCGCGCGAAAAAACAAAAGAGACGGACGGCGGCAGCCAGGACCCCGGCAAGGGAAGCGCGCCAAAAACGCGCATGAGCGCCGCGTGATCCAGTTTTGAAGCAGGACCATGGATGCCGCCGCCCGCAGCGGATACCCGCACTGTACGGATTTTCAGCCGCGCGGCAACCAAAAACCGCGCCCGGCGATAACCGCCTCCCGATGCGGAAGAAACGCTACGGGGCGAAGGGCCAGAGAATGGGCAGCACGACCACCATGATGACGCCGAAGATGATCTGCAACGGCGCCCCGACCTTCACGTAATCCATGAACGCGTAGCGCCCGGGGGCCATGACCAGCACGTTGGGCGGGGTGGAGAACGGAAACGCCAGGCTCATGCTGGCCGCGGTCGCCACGCCGAAAAGAAAGGGATACGGGCTCAGCCCCATGTTGATCGCGGCCTGCATCGCCACCGGCGTGCACAATGCGCCGGCGGCCGTGTTGCTCACGAACAGGGTGACCACGGATGTCACGGCGTAAATGATCGCCAGCAGACCGTAAGGACCGTAATCGCCCACGGCTTCGATCAGGCCCCGGGAGGCCAGCGCGGCCGCGCCGGTCTTTTCCAGGGCGATGGCGGCCGGGAGCATGGACGCTATCAAAACCACGCTCTGCCAGCTGATGGTCTTGTACGCCTCTTCCGCGTTCCGGAAGCAACCGGTGAAAATCAGGGCGAGAGCGGCCAGCATCACGGCGGTTACCGGAGCCAGCAAGTTGAGGGTCATGGACGCGATCATCAGCACCACGATGATCGCCGTCAGCGGCGCCTTGTGATCCAACGTTTCTCGAGAGGCCGCCTCCCGCGGTTTGCCCACCAGAACCCACTCGGTATGCTCCTCCTCCAGCCTTGCGAGGTCTTTCCAGCGGCCCTGGACCAAAAGGGCGTCCCCGGCCTCTATCCTGATATCCCCGATATGCTGGAGAATGGTCTCGTCCTTTCGCCGCAGGCCGAGCACGCGCAACCCGTAGTTCTCGCGCAGTTCCGCGTCGCGGACCCGGCGATCGACGAGGCGCGAGGCCGACAGGATAACCAGTTCCGCAAGCCCGTATCCTTCAAAGGTATACGCGTGCCCGGAGCCGGAGATGGGATCCGATTCGTCGACCAGCTCCAGTCCGCCCCTTTCGGCGAATTGCAGCACATTCTCCTCCGGCATCACGAAGGAAAAGGTATCCTGCTCCCGCAGCACGGTATTCGGTCCGGGCATGAGCTGGTCTTCCGGACGCTCGAAAAATTTGGGCCGCGCCTTGCGGCGGCGTATCTCGACAAGCGCGACGTTCAGTTCGCGCAGGAGGGAAAGCTCGCTCACCTTTTTACCCGCCAGGGGCGATCCCGGCAGGATGCGGGCTCGGCGTTCCTCCTGCTTGAGCCGGTATTCGTCGGCAAGTTCCGCCAGGGTTCTGCCCGCCGTGGACGAACCGCCTCCTTCCTTTTCCTTTTTTACCAGCCACTTGCTGGCGAAAAGCAAAAAGACCGTCCCCACAATGACGCAGATCACGCCGATGGGCAGGAA